>JALYHS010000414.1 GCA_030776385.1 Actinomycetota bacterium | reverse complement strand
GTCGACACCCTGATCATCGCGGGGGTGTCGACGAGCGGCTGCGTCCGGGCCACCGGCGTGGACGCCATCCAGCACGGCTACATTCCGCTCGTCGTGCGCGACGCGGTCGGTGACCGGGGGGACGCCCAGCACGAGGCCAACCTGTACGACCTGCAAGCCAAGTACGCCGAAGTGGTCAGCGAGTCCGATGCGATCGCCTACCTCGGCTCGACCCGACCGGAGGCCTCATGACTACGTCCGCCGCCCCGAAGCCCACGCGTGGGAGGCGTGATCTCGTCACGGGCCACTGGGCGCCGGGACGGGTCCTTGAGCGCTACGGCGTCGTCATCGCCTGGATACTCGTTGCCGTCTTCTTCTCGGTCCTGATGCCCCGCACATTCCCCACCTTCGCCACGGCGACCGTGATCTTCGGCACGCAGACCGTGATCCTGATTGCCGCGCTCGGCGTCGTCTGTTCTCTCGCGGTCGGCGAGTACGACCTTTCGGTGGGGAGCATGGTCGGCTTCGGCGGCAGCCTGCTCGCGGTCCTCACCGGGATCGCCCACTGGCAGACCTGGCCCGCCGTGATCGTCACTCTCCTCGCCTGCGCGGCGCTCGGGGCCCTGAACGCCGTCATTTCGGTCTACGTCGGGGTGCCGTCGATCATCGTGACTCTCGGCACCGGCACATTCATCGCCGGCCTCACGCTCGCGATCACCGGGTCGAAAGTCGTGACCGGTGTGCCCGATGACTTCGTCAACCTCGTCACGCAGCCGGTGCTGGGCGTTCCGCTCCCCTTCTTCCTGGGTGTGCTGCTCACGTTCATCGCCTGGTTCGTGCTGCAGCAGACCCCACTCGGCCGACGCATGATCTTCGTGCAACAGAACCGCGAGGTCGCACGTCTCGCAGGACTCCGGGTGGCATCGATCCGCGCGGGCGGGTTGATCGCGACGGCGACCCTCGCCGGGCTGGCGGGCATCATCCTCGCCGGAACCAACGCGGCCGCGAATCCCCAGTCCGGCTCCTACTATCTGCTGCCTGCGTTCGCCGCCGCGTTCCTCGGTTCGACCGCGATCATTCCCGGCCGGTTCAACGCGGTCGGCACCTTCGTCGCCGTCTACTTCCTGGTCACCGGCATCACCGGCCTTCAGTACGAGGGCTACGCCGGCTGGCCCGAGCAGGTCTTCTACGGAGCATCGCTCGTCATTGCCGTCACCCTCAGCCACCTGGCCGGACGTCGTACAGCGCGTCGTCGTCCGTCGACCGAGTAGCCCCCCAGAGACCACCAGCACCACCGCACCATTCACCCACTAGGAGGATCCATGCAGGCACTACAACTGCGCCGCGGGCGCGGGAGGTCGCAGATCGCGACCCGCATCGTCACGGTGACGGCCGCCCTCGCGCTCGGCATCGGGCTCGCGTCGTGCGCATCCCAGGCGCCGACCGGTGGCAGCTCGACCGGCAAGGTCAGCGCCGCCGGCGTCGCCGAGGCTCAAAAGATCATCGACCAGTACAGCAAGCCCCCCACCTGGCAAGGACCGGATGCCACGGTCGACATCTCCGGGCTCAAGGGCAAGAAGGTCGTGTACATCGGTGTCGACAACTCGATCCCGGTACTGAATTACTGGGCAACCGAGATCAAATCTCTCGCGGCGTCGGAGGCAGGCGTGGAAGTCGACGTGATCGACGCGAAGGGGTCGGTCGACAACGCGAACAAGGGGTTCCAGCAGGCCGTCGCCGAGCACGCCGACGAGATCGTGTTGCTCGCTTTCCCACCGAGCCTGTTCAAGAAGCAGATCGCCGATGCCGAGGCGGCAGGCATCAAGGTCCTCACGGCACAGACCGGGGTGCCGGGTGTGGTCGACGCGGGTCAGACGGCCGAGGTGAGCTTCGACTACGTCGAGGTCGGCAAGCTCATCGGCGACTGGGTCGTTGCTGACTCGAAGGGTACCGCGAACTCGATGATCATCACGTCCGACGATGTGCCGGCGTCGCAGCCGCAGGCTCAGGGCACCGAGAGCGAGATCAAGCGGCTCTGCCCGGGTTGCACCACCACGGTCAAGGACGTGCAGATCCCGCAGTGGCAGACCTCGATCCCGACCCTGTTTCAGTCGACACTGAACAGCCAGCCGGACATCACGTACTACCTTCCGTTGTACGACGGCCAGGCGTTGCCCGGCCTGGGCGCGCTCCGCACGGCGAACGCGGCGGGCAAGGTGAAGGTCGGCGCGTTCAACGCGACGCCGGGCATCGTGCAGCAGCTGCAGGACACGAAGAGCACTCTGAAGTTCGACCTTGGCGGCCACAACCAGTGGTGGGCATACGCCGCGACGGACGCGATCTTCCGTCTCCTTGCCGGCGCGACGCCCGTGCAGAACTATCACGTCGGGCTTCGAGTCTTCGACCAGTCGAACGCCAGCCTCATCACGGGGAGCGATGAGTACTCCTGGTACAACTACGACGGCTACAAGGCCAAGTTCGCGGCCCTCTGGAAGAAGTAGCGCATCCGGGGATGCGGGTGCCTTGCGGACCCGCATCCCCACCCCAACCGATTTCGTCCGTCAGGAGCATCCGTGTCAGAGATCAGCGAGCCACCGGCCTCACTCGAGGTGACCGGGGTCTCGAAGTCGTTCAACGGGATCACCGTGCTCGACTCGATCGCCTTCCGCATCGCTCCGGGTGAGATCGTCGGCTTGATCGGGCAGAACGGCTCCGGAAAGTCGACCCTGATCAAGGTGCTCTCCGGATTTCACGAGCCCGACGAGGGTGCGACGGTGCTGCTGGGAGGCCGTGACGCGACCAGTCTGCTGCGTGAGAGAGCTGCGAGTACCGGTCTCGGATTCATCCATCAGGATCTGGCCCTCGTCGAGTCGATGACCATTCTGGAGAACCTGCGCATCGGCCAGTTCCGGATCGGGTTGGCCGGCAGGATCAGGTGGAAGGACGAGGGGCTCGAGGTCCGTCGCATCCTGGCTCTCGTCGGACTCGACGACGTCGATCCGAACCTGCCGATCTCGGAGCTTTCGGTGACAGAGCGCGCGCTCGTCGTGATCGCTCGAGGACTCGCCGAACTCGCGTCGGGCTCGGCGCTTCCCGCCCGCACGCTGGTGCTCGACGAACCGACCGCCTACCTCCCGTCGAGCGGCGTCAAGCGGTTGTTCGGGGTGATCCGGGACCTCGCCGCCGAGGGCGTCAGCATCCTGTTCGTGTCGCACCGGCTCGACGAGGTACTCGAACACTGCCATCGCGCGATCGTGTTTCGCGGCGGTCGCCTTGTCGCCGACATCGAGACGGCGGGCCGCACCGAGCGCCACCTCGTCGAACTCATGCTCGGTGAGCCCCCGGAAGACCTCTATCC
>JALYHS010000413.1 GCA_030776385.1 Actinomycetota bacterium | reverse complement strand
CCCCCGAACTCCCTTCGTTGGAATGATCAAAGGATTCCGAGCACTTCCCGGGCCTGCCTAGGCTTGCCAGCGGCCCTGGTAATCAGCGCGTAGCGTGCTGCCTCGGGTCGTTGGTAAAACACCGGCTTGCAGAACACCGGTTTGTCGAACACAAGTGGAGGCATCGTGGCCGAGAGAGCAGAAGTCGTCTTCGTGGATGGGGTTCGGACCCCGTTCGGTCGGGCGGGCGAGAAGGGGCAGTACTGGAATACCCGTGCTGACGACCTGATCGTGAAGGCCATGGTCGGCTTGCTGGAGCGCAACCCGAACCTCCCGCCTGAGCGCATCGACGATGTCGGCATCGCGGCGACGACACAGACTGGCGATCAGGGGCTGACTCTCGGCCGCACGGCGGCAATCCTCGCCGGGCTGCCGCTGAGCGTTCCCGGATACGCCCTCGACCGGATGTGCGCCGGCGCCATGACCACCGTCTCGACGATCGGCGCGGCCATCGGCTACGGCGCGTACGACATCGGTCTCGCGGGCGGTGTCGAGCACATGGGCCGCCATCCGATGGGATTCGGCGCCGACGTCAACCCGCGTTTCGTCGCCGAGAAGCTTGTGGACCCGGCCGCTCTGGCGATGAGTGCCACCGCCGAGAACCTGCACGACCGCTTCCCCACCCTCACCAAGGAGCGCGCGGATCGGTACGGCATGCTCAGCCAGCGGAAAGTCGCCGCCGCATACGCCGCGGGCAAGATCCAGCCGGACCTCATTCCGGTCGCGATCAGCAGCGAAGCCGGATGGGGCCTCGCCACCCAGGACGAAGGCATGCGTCCCGAGACCAACATGGAGGGGCTCGCAGCCCTCAAGACCCCGTTCCGCGCCCACGGACGCGTCACCGCGGGCAACTCGTCGCCCCTGACGGATGGCGCGGCCGTGTCGCTTCTCGCCAGCGAGGCCGCGGCCAAGGAATTGAACCTGGGCGTCAAGATGCGCATGGTCAGCTTCGCCTTCGCCGGAGTCGCACCCGAGGTCATGGGCCTCGGCCCGGTCCCGAGCACCGAGAAGGCGCTCCGCAAGGCCGGACTGTCCATCACCGACATCGGTCTCTTCGAGCTCAACGAGGCGTTCTCGGTACAGGTGCTCTCATTCCTCGACCACTTCGGGATCGACGACGAGGACTCGCGCGTCAACCCGTGGGGCGGCGCGATCGCGATCGGGCATCCGCTCGCGTCCTCCGGTGTGCGCCTGATGATCCAGCTCGCGCGCCAGTTCGAGGAGCACCCCGAGGTTCGCTACGGCCTCACCGCGATGTGCGTCGGCCTCGGCCAGGGCGGCTCGATCATTTGGGAGAACCCGCACTTCACCGGCAAGGGCCGCAAGTAATGGCGGCCCCCGAGTCGGCGGTCGCCCAGTACGCCGGGATCGACTTCTCGCAGCTCGTCGCACTCGACCCGGACGAGGTGATCACGCACTCCTTCGTGCGCGACATCACCCTGCCGAGCGGTAAACGCCTCGCGCTCATCACGCTCGACAACGGGCGTGACTACACCCGACCGAACACGCTCGGACCGGCGACGCTCACCGAACTGGCCGGCGTTCTCGACCAGCTGAAAGCTCGTGCCGCCGCGAAGGAGATCGACGCGGTCGCCGTCACCGGCAAGCAGTTCATCCTGGCGGCCGGCGCCGACCTGTCGCGGGCCGGAGACCTTCCGAGCCGCGAGGTCGGGCTGCTCATGGCGCAACTCGGACACTCGACGCTCGGGCGTTTGGGCGAGCTCGGCGTCCCGTCCTTCGTGTACACCAACGGGCTCGCGCTCGGCGGTGGCGTGGAGATCGGGCTCAACGCGACGTACCGCACCATCGACGCGACGGTGCCCGCGTTCGCGCTGCCCGAGGTGTTCCTCGGGATCATTCCAGGCTGGGGTGGTGCGTACCTGCTGCCGAACCTGATCGGCATCGAGGGCGCCCTCGAGGTCGTGGTGTCCAATCCGCTGAAAACCAACACGATGCTGAACGGCAAGAAGGCCTTCGAGCTGGGCATCGCCGACGCGATCTTCCCGTCCATCAACTTCCTCGAGGACTCGCTGAAGTGGACGGATGGCGTGCTCACCGGCGCGATCAAGGTCAAGCGGGCGAATGAGCCAGGCCGCCTCGAGCGCGCCGTCAAGTGGGATGTCGCCATCGGGATCGCAGACAAGACGATCGCGAGTCGACTCGGCCGGGTGGCGCTGAGTCCGTACCGCGCCCTCGCTCTTCTCAAGGCCGCCAAGAACTCCAGCAAGAAGGATGCCTTCGCGGCCGAGGACCAGGCGCTGGCCGACCTCATCTCGGGCGACCAATTCCGGGCGAGCATCTACTCTTTCGACCTCGTGCAGAAGCGGGCAAAACGTCCCGCAGGAGCGCCGGACAAGGCACTCGCCAAGAAGGTCGGCAAAGTCGGCGTCATCGGCGCGGGCCTGATGGCCAGCCAGTTCGCGCTGCTCTTCGTCCGCCGCCTCAAGGTGCCGGTGGTCATCACCGATCTGGACCAGTCGCGCGTCGACAAGGGCCTCGAGTACATCTACGGCGAGATCGACAAGCTGCACGCGAAGGGTCGCATCAGCGATGACGAGACCAATCGCCTCAAAGCGCTGGTCACCGGCACGACGGACAAGAAGGATTTCTCCGATTGCGACTGGGTGATCGAGGCCGTCTTCGAGGAACTGGGTGTCAAGCAGCAGGTATTCGCCGACGTCGAGCAGTACATCGCCGACGATGCGATTCTCGCGACCAACACCTCCTCGCTCTCGGTCGAGCAGATCGGCGCGAAGCTGAATCATCCCGAGCGGGTCGTCGGTTTCCACTTCTTCAACCCGGTCGCTGTCATGCCGTTGATCGAGGTCGTGAAGACCGCGAAGACGACGGATGAGGCACTCAGCACCGCGATGGTGACCGCCGCCGCGCTGCGCAAGAACGCGGTGATCACGACGGACACCCCCGGTTTCGTCGTCAACCGCATCCTGGCCAAGCTGCTCGGCGAGACGATGCACGCGATCGAGAGCGGGACGACGCCCGACGTGGTCGTCGAAGCGGTCCGTCCCTTCGGGCTGCCGATGGACCCCTTCGCGCTGATGGAGCTCGTCGGGCTCCAGATCGGCGCGCACGTGCTGCACACGCACCACGACGCGTTCCCCGACCGCTTCTTCACGAGCGCGGCACTCGACGAGCTGGCCGAGTACGGCCACCTGCTCGCGAAGGACGCGAAGGGCAAGGTCACCGGCTACGACCCGAAGGCGCTTGCCATCGTGAAGAAGCACGTGCCCGCGGGTGCGACGC
>JALYHS010000412.1 GCA_030776385.1 Actinomycetota bacterium | reverse complement strand
CCCTCGAGCAGGTAGCCGTCCGAGCTGACCCACAGCGTGTCGTCGGCCCCGCGGCGGGCGGCCTCGCGGAACGCTCCCCGGTTCACCGCGTAGCTGAGCGTCTTCGCCCCCGCAAGCAGCCAGGGCGAGGTGTGCGCGACGTCGTGTCGGTAGCCGCGGTCCAACAGTACGACGCGGATGCCGTCGCGTCGCGCCGGGGTGTGGTCGGGCGCGACGGCCGCCAGCGCCCATCCGGTCGGGACGAGCGATCCGGGATTTTGAACGCCCGCGCCGCCCTCGACGCCGCGCGACAGGACGATCTTGACGAAGGCCTCGTCGGCGTCGCTCAGGTGGGCTCCCACCTCGCGGATCGCCGCCCGCCACTGCGACAGCTCGGGCGCGGGCAGATCGAGCATGGCCGCCGAGTGCGCGAACCGAGCCAGGTGCGCTTCGAGCGCCTGCAGGTGTCCGTTGCCCAGACTGATGGTCTCGAAGATGCCATCGCCGCGAGTGGCGGCCAGGTCGAGCACGCTGAGCTGCGGCGCGGACGGGTCCGCCGGGTAGTGGCCCGCGGGAGAGCCGTCGTCGCCGAAGGCGAGGCGCACGAGGAACGGGCCGACCGTCACGCTCACGAACTCCACCGCAGTCGATCGAGCCGCTGCAGCATCCCGTCGATGGTCGCCCCGAGCCCCGGGTACGCCTCGCGGATGTCGCCGAGCATCCGTCGATCACGGGCGTAGTCCGATCCCGGCTTGCGCCCTCCCTCGGCGTCGAACAGGTCGGCGCGCAGCAACAGGACGACGAGCTCGTCGATCGTCGGCAGCTCGTCCATGAACGCCCACGGGTCCTCGCCGCCGTGCAGTCGCTCGACGACGACCGAGCCGAGCTCCTCCTGGGCCTCGGCGCGCAGCCCTTCCAGGCTGGCTCGGCGAAGGATCTCGGTGTTCGATGTCACGATTTCGAGCCTACGCCCGGCGTCTGGGCGCATCCGGCAAGCGCCGTGCGGCCGTGTCCCGCCTGTGCGAGAGATCGGCGACCTCGCGCAATCCGTCCCGATAGGGTCGAGGCGTGCGACGTCTGCGATTCCTCTCGGTGGCACTGCTGGCTCTGGGTTTCCTGGCGGCTCCCGCGGCCGCTTTCGCCGCTGAGCCGCAGCATCCGGCCGTCGCCGCCCTGCCGGGCGATGTCAGCAACTTCAGCTTCCGCAGTTTCAACGCGGTGTACGCACTCGGGCGTGACACGAACCGGCACGCGACCCTGGCGGTGACCGAGACGATCGTGGCGCTCTTCCCGCAGACCGATCAGAACCGCGGGATCGTGCGCGACATCCCGAACCTCTACGGCAGCGCCGCCCTGCACACCAAGGTGGTCTCGGTGATCGACGAGAATGGCGGCCCGGTGCCGTACACGGAGTCGAACAACGGTGACGTCGTCGAGCTCGCACTGGGCACGGACGCCTACGTGCACGGCGCGACGACCTATGTGATCAGTTACACACAGGTCGACACGATCCGGCATTTCAGCAACACCAACGATGACGAGTTCTACTGGGATGTCAACGGGAACGGATGGGGGCAGCCGTTCCAGCAGGTCGGTGCGCGGGTGATGGTCGACCCGTCGCTCAGCGCGGCTCTGACCGGCCACAACGCCTGCTACCAGGGCGCGCAGGGTTCGACGACCGCCTGCTCCAGCGGGGTCCTCGCCGAGGGGAACACCTTCACCGCGCTGTCGACAGATCTTGCGGCCGGCGACGGGCTGACCGTCGCGATCGGTTTCACCTCCGGCACCTTCGTGGACGTCTCGAGCGACCCGAACAACCAGCCGGGCAACGGCAGCTCGTCGCCGACCACTCCGGGACAGATCGCCGGGGTGCTGCTCTCGTTGCTCGGCTTCCCGGCCGCGTTGATCGGGGTCATCAGCGGAGCGAGATCACGCATGGCCCGCACGGAGCCGGCCCGCGGAACGATCATCCCCCAGTACTCGGCGCCCGACGGAATCGACGTGATGGTCGCGGCCCAGTTGATCGCCCGCCCGGCGACCGCGCTGC
>JALYHS010000411.1 GCA_030776385.1 Actinomycetota bacterium | reverse complement strand
GAACTGGGACGAGCCGATCCAGTCCTCCCCCGGCCGCAACGACTGCAGATTCGCGTCGAGCTGCGACAGAGCCTGCATCAAGGACGGTGAGCCGAAAGCCTGCGCGCTGAGCTGCATGAGCTCTTGCTGCTGCTCGGGAGTCATCGAGTTGAACATCCGCTGAGCCGCAGCCGAGCGCTTCGCCATGGTGTCGAGCAGCTCGTCCAACGACGACGGATTCTCGGGGAAGTACTGCCCGTTCTTCTCCATGAACTCGGCGAAATCCTCGGGCGTATCGGTCCCTGCGGCCCGCTTCCCCAGCAGGGAGTTCAGGTCGTCCAGCATCTCGCCGATCGCCGCGCGGTCCTCATCGGTCGCACCCTCGAGCGCCTGCTTCATCCCGGCGAACCGTTGGTCGAGTAGCTCGCGGCCGAGCAGTTCCTGGATGCGCTGGTAGTCGGCGCGCGCCTGCGACGACTTCCAGTCGTAGTCGCTCAACTCGCTGACGGCGGCAGACGTGGATGCCGGCAGATTCTCGAGACGCAGCTCACTGAACGAGCGTTCCAGATCGTCGAGGCTGACGTCCCGCGCGAGTTGCTTCTTCTCCTCCAGGACCGCACGCTCGAGCAGCTTCTGCACCTCCTGCAGCGTGCCGTCGAGGTTGTTCCGCTGAAGCAGTTCGCGGCGCCGTTCGCTGACGCGGCGCGCGAGGTCGTCGAGCCCGATCTGGTCGCGGTCGCCCCTGCGCAGGTATTCGCGCATCGCCCGCTCGGGAGACGAGCCACCCATCACGGACTCGCCGATCGCATCCAGCGCCTTCGCCAGGTCGACGGGGGCGGCGAGGGGGTCGCCGCCGTCGTAGCGACGGAAGCGGTGCGCGCGCTTGTCGGTCATCGCTGATTGAGCCTGTCGAAATCGGACACCGCGGCAGGTCTCGACCATCGCTGATTGAGCCTGTCGAAATCAGACACGGCAGCAGGTCTCGACAAGCTCGACCAGCGATCGGGGCTCGACCAGCGGGCGGGGCACGACCAGCGGCATGCTCGCTCAGCCATAGACGGTCTCGACCCCGTCGGTGTCCTTGCCGACCTTGCGCGCCAGGTACAGCCCTTCGAGCGCGAGCTCGATCGCGGCGGCACGCTGCCCTTCCGAGTTCGCGTTCAGCGCGGTGAACAGCTGCTCGTACAGCTCGGATTCGCCGAGCACCGGCAAACCTTCGAGAACGTCGTGCGCCGTCATCCGCTCTCCCGTCGTCACCATGGCGCCGTCCTCGATGGCCGTCACAAGCGGCGACAGGTCGATGCCGCGCAGCAGATGCCGCGCCGTCTCGGCCACCGCCGTGCGCAACAGGTGGGTGAGCACTTCGTCTTCGCGGCCCTCCTCGCCCGACTCGAACTCGATCTTGCCGCCGAGCACATCGACGGCGGTTTCGAGGTCAACGATCCGGGCGACAGCATCCGTCTCCCCCTGCGTCGCCGCGCGATGCAGGGCGGATGCCGCGATCGTCTCGGCCCCGGCGATCGCGAACCGCGCACTCACGCCGCTGCGCTGATCGACCGACGAGGATTCGCGCAGGTTGCGGGTGAAGCGCGCGAGGATCTCGATGAGATGGTCGGGGATCTCGGCGGCCAGCTCGGCCTCCTGCCGAATGACTGCCACCTCGTCATCGAGTTCGGTCGGGTAGTGGGTGCGGATCTCGGCGCCGAAGCGGTCCTTCAGCGGGGTGATGATGCGGCCGCGGTTGGTGTAGTCCTCGGGGTTGGCACTCGCCATCACGAGCACGTCCAGTGGCAGCCGCAGCACGTACCCGCGGATCTGGATGTCGCGCTCCTCCATCACGTTCAACATCGCGACCTGGATCCGCTCGGCCAGGTCGGGCAGCTCGTTGATGGCGACGATGCCGCGGTGGCTGCGCGGGATGAGTCCGAAGTGGATGGTCTCGGGGTCGCCGAGGCTGCGCCCCTCCGCGACCTTCATCGGATCGACGTCGCCGATCAGGTCGGCCACGCTCGTGTCGGGTGTCGCGAGCTTCTCGGCGTATCGCTCGTCACGGTGTCGCCAGGTGACGGGCAGCGCGTCGCCCTCGGCCGCTGCGCGCCGCTTCGACGCGTGCGTGATCGGCTCGAACGGATGCTCGCCCAGATCGCTGCCCGCGATGACCGGCGTCCACTCGTCCAGCAGTCCGACCATGGTGCGCAGCAGCCGCGTCTTGCCCTGGCCGCGCTCGCCCAGCAGCACGATGTCGTGCCCGGCGATGAGCGCGCGTTCCAGTTGCGGGATCACGGTGTCCTGGAACCCGTGCAGGCCCGGCCACGGGTCTTCGCCCGTGCGGAGCTTCGCGA
>JALYHS010000410.1 GCA_030776385.1 Actinomycetota bacterium | reverse complement strand
GAAGCGCACCGCGGGCCCGCGACGCCACCGGGGTACGGCACAGCGCGCAATCGGGGGACGTCGCATTGCACCGGTTTCCTGGGCGCCGATACATTGACCACACCGACCTTCGCCCGAACACGGTCGGCAGGCATGCGCAGCATGCGCACACGACTCCGGACGGATCACCCCGCCGTCCGGCTCCGAAGTCTCATCATCCGACCGTTCGGGCCGTCGCTGATGAGACGAGGGGGGCCGCCGGACTGCACATGGGTATGCAGCGCTGGCGGTCTCCCGCCTCTGCTGATGCCCGCCGAGCCGCCGGCGGATCGTGGGCTCGGCCGTGCATCCTGCACAGCCGTCGGTGTCGCGGGACGGACTTGCGCGCCGGTCCAGTGGTGCGGAGGATCGAGGCATGCCGTTGACAGGGGAGTACGCGCCGAGCGAGAGCAAGTGGGCCCGGGATCAGGCGGAGCGGTTCGAGGCGAGCGGGGGCAGCGAGGCGAACACCTTGCGCGGGAGACCGATCATCGTGATGACCTCCGTGGGTGCGAAGAGCGGGAAGCTGCGGAAGACGCCGCTCATGCGGGTCGAGCACGACGGGAAGTACGCGGTCGTCGCCTCGAAGGGCGGCGCGCCCGAGCACCCGACCTGGTACTGGAACCTCGTGCGCAACCCGCACGTCGAGCTCCAGGACGGTGCGACCCGGAGAGACTACGAGGCCCGCCTCGTCGAGGGCGACGAGCGCGCGCGCTGGTGGGAGCGCGCGGTCGCGGCGTGGCCCGACTACGAGGGCTACCAGACGAAGACGGACCGCGAGATCCCCGTCTTCGTGCTCGAGCCGCGCTGACCCGGCGTCCTCAACCGCCGTAGGCGACCGAGCAGGTCTGCTCCGCAGCCGTCTGCCCTCGGAGTCCGGCGATCACGTCCGAGGAGGACTTCGAGGTCGAGGTCGGGGCCGGGGTAGCGGCCGCCGGTTTCTTCGCCGCGGCCGCCTTCGTGTTCGCCGCGGCGAGCCTGGTGCTGAGGCCGAGCGCGTTCTTGTCGAGGCCGATCGACTCGTCCTTCTGCACGCGATCCAGCAACGTCGTCGCGAGCGCGGTGTAGGGGACGACCTTGTTCCTGTTCAGGGGGTCGGCCCCGGTCGGGTACTGCACGAAGACCATGTGGCCGAGCCCGACCGACTTCACCGCGAGCGCCATCCGCACCATGGTGTCCGGATTGGCGAGCGACTCGGAGAGCGTGATGCTGTCAGCCGTCGCGCTCGCGAGGCCGTAGAGCTTGGTGGGGTCGGCGAGCGTGCCGGTCGCGGTCATCTTCCGCATCAGCGACGACATGTACGCCTGCTGTGACGCGATGCGCGACAGGTCGCTGCCGTCACCGACGCCGTGGCGACTGCGGAGGTAGGCGAGCGCCATGCGGCCCTTGACGACCGTGATGCCCTTCTTCAGCACCAGTCCGGAGCGCGGATCATTGATCGCCCTGTTCACGCACACGGGCACCCCGCCGACCGCGTCGGCCATCTTGACAGTGCCGTTGAAGGTGAAGAGCGAGGCGTACGGGATGTTGAATCCGGTGAGGCTCTCGACGGTCGACACGACGCAGCCGAGTCCTCCTCGGGCGTACGAGGTGTTCAGCGGCTGTCCCGACTCGGCCGAGTAGACCTGGCCGGTCTTGGGATCGGTGCACTCCGGCTGCGGGATCACGAGGTCGCGCGGCAGGCTGATGACGGTCGCCTTCGCATGGTCCGCCGACACGTGGATCAGGATGTTGACGTCGTTCAGCGTCGCGTCGCGACCCGCGCCGAAGGACTTCTGCCCGGGGGAGTTGTCGGCGCCGACCAGCAGCACGTTGAACGCGCCGTTCAACGCGGCGATGTTCGGGACCTTGTTGCCTGCACCGAGCGACACGGCGCTGTTCTGGAACTTCGAGGTCAGGTGCCAGGCGCCGTATGCGGCGACCGAGACGGAGCTGATCGCGAGCACCGTGACCATGACGAGGATGGTCCGGCCCATGCCGCCCCAGATCGACCTCGTGCGGCCGACCGCGTGACGAGCGGGGGCTCGGGTGTCGTCGTGCAACGCGGCGTCTCCTCGAGAGAGTCTCGTTCTGGCAGGGGACACGGGTTCGTGACCTGATCGGGGCACTGTAGGCACCCGTTCGCGTGACACCCGGAAGGCGCACCGGCGCGCCCTTTCACTGCACGGAAGTGTGCCGTGAAGCCCTTGACACGCAAGCGATCAGTCGCGCATGCGCTGGTAGGCGTCCAGCGCGGCGTTCCGCGACGCCTTCAGATCGACGACCGGTGCCGGATAGTGGGTTGCGGCATCGCCCGCCGTCCACGGCTCGTGGCGTCCCTTCGTGTCCAGATCCCGCAGCTCGGGCACCCAGCGGGCGATGTACTCGCCCCTCGGGTCGAACTTCTGCGACTGGAGCACCGGGTTGAACACGCGGAAGTACGGCGCCGCGTCGGCGCCGGAGCCGGCGACCCACTGCCACTGCGACGCGTTGTTGGCGGGATCCGCGTCGACGAGCGTGTCCCAGAACCACTGCTCCCCGAGGCGCCAGTCGTATCGGAGGTTCTTGATCAGGAAGGATGCGACGACCATGCGCACGCGGTTGTGCATCCATCCGGTCGTCCACAGCTGCCGCATCCCGGCGTCCACGAGCGGGATGCCGGTGCGGCCCTGCTGCCATGCGCGCAGCAGCTCGTCGTCCACATCCGCCCAGGGGAACGCGTCGAACTGCCGGTGCACGTTGACGGTGTGGAGGTCGGGGTGGCTGTCGAGCAGGTCGTAGTCGAACTCGCGCCAGCCGAGTTCCGTGAGGAACTTCGTGCGGACGTCGCCGGGGGCGTCCGCCTCCTGCACCAGGTGCCACAGCTGGTACGGGCTGATCTCCCCGAACTTCAGGTGCGGCGACAGCCGCGAGGTCGCCTCCGCGGCCGGCTCGTCCCGGTGCGCCGCGTACCTGACGAGTCGGTGGTGCACGAATTCGTCCGCCCGACGATGGGCGCCCTTCTCACCGGGCGTCCAGGTCTCCGCGATCCCCCCCGACCAGTCCGGCTCCGTCGGCAGCAGCTGCAGCGCGGACAGCTGCTCGCCGTGCAGGGAGCCCGACAAGCCCTCGATCGCGCTGGGCGCAGCGAGCGGTTCGCGCGGCGAACCGTGCCTGGTGAGCGCCGCGTAGAACGGCGTGAAGACCGCGAAGCGCTCCCCTTGGCCGTTCAGCACGTCGCCCGGCTCGTGAAGCAGGGACGCGAGATGCGTCGACACGCTGATGCCCGACCCCTCCGCGGCACGGCGGACGCGATCGTCCTCCTCGCGCTCACCGTGCGCGAACCGGCGGTTCATGGTGAGCAGGGCCGCGCCCGTCTGCTGGAGCACGCTCCCGATCTCCGCCGCGCCGTCGCCGTGCCGGAGCACGAGGTGCGAACCGCGCTTGCGCAGCGAGGCGTCGAGGGCGTCGAGGCTGTGGTGGAGCCACCACCGGCTCGCGCCACCCAGCGCGCGACCGGAGCCGCCCGAGTCGTCCAGCACGTAGATGCACACGACCGGACGCCCCGAGTCGACGGCTGCCCGCAACGCGGGGTTGTCGGAGACGCGGAGGTCGTCGCGGAACCAGACGACGGCGGGCGCATCCTGCTCGGCCATGTCACGGAAGCTAGCGACGCGCGCTGCGAGCGGTGCTCAGCGGATGCCCCGGTTTCGCCGGGACAACGGGGGCGTGCAGAGGGTCGTCCGGGGCCCGCGTCACGGGCGCAGACGTGGAAAAGGCCGGTCGCAGAGGCGGCGACCGGCCCTCATCCCTTGCACCAAGAGTGTCCTGCAATCACACACGCCGTCCGCCACAGCAAACGTTCGACGCGGGATGAACGTATAACGGTCAGGTAACGGCGCGCTACTGCCTACGGCGTGTCGCGGCCAGGGGAATCCTGAGAGAATCCGCTCGATCCGCTCGATGCGCGCACCACCTCGACGCGCAGGTCCTGCCGGCGTCTCCGCGGCCGTCCCCGCCCGGACCCGAAGCGGCCGAGGGCCGGTGTCGATCCTGCGCGAGCTCAGAACCGGTCCGGGCTCGGACCCTCGCCGTACCGGATGACGACGTCGGCGTGGCGGTCGAAGCGGTAGCCGCCTCCACGCACGGTCCGGACGACCTCGCCGTACTCGCCGAGCTTGGAGCGCAGGCGGCGCACGTGGACGTCGATCGTGCGCTCGTTGGGCACCTCGTGGTCGGTGTCCGACCAGAGTGCGCCGATGATCTCGGTGCGCGACACCGTGCGGCCCTCTCGCAGCACCAGGAACTGCAGCAGCTCGAACTCGCGATAGGTGAGCGCGGCGGTCTCCCCGTCGATGCGGAGCTTCTTCCGGGCGAGGTCGAGGGTCAGCCCGGTGCGGCGTCGCTTGGCGGAGGTCTGCGG
>JALYHS010000409.1 GCA_030776385.1 Actinomycetota bacterium | reverse complement strand
CCGGCCACGAAGGCCTCGAGCAGCCCGACGGCTCCGCTGGTTCAGGTGACCATTCCTTAGGGTCGCCCCCCATCGACCGCGCTGCACAGGAGGAACGGCGAGCTTGCCGGGCACTCCCGCGCCCGAGCACGGGCACCGGATCCGGATCACTCGCGCGCAGCACCACGTCGTGACGGCCGAACCCGGTCGACGTACGATGTCCGAATCGACCGGTTCCGGGATCGCACCCGGGTCGGTGCAGCGCTGGCTCCGTGTGGCAGGACGCAGCAGGCGAACAGGACCCGGTCCTACCGCCCGACCGACTGCGCAGCCTCGACCGGGAGCCGGCCTACCGGGTCAAGGAAGTGAGGAGGGGAACGTGCTCACGTGCACGAGCTGCGGCACCGGGAGTCGGCTCCAGATCAGCCAGAGCGGAAAGCCCGGCGCACCGACGTGGCGGGCAGAGTGCGACGACTGCGGCACCACCTGGGATTTCGACGACTGAACCGCTCGTCTCGCGGCGACATGGGTCAGCTGACGGGGATGCCGTGTGAGGCGGCCCAATCCTTGGAGTGCTCAGCCTGCTGCCTCGTCAGACGCGTGACCATGCCGCAGTGGCTGCACTGCACATTCCAGGATGTCGCGAGCGAGACGACCGGAATGAAGAACAGCGTCACCTTCTGCTGCGTCCGCACGATCCGCTGACTCGCTCGCGTACCGCAGTGCCCGCACACGAAGGACACGACGAACAACACGGTGTCGACCGGGCGCATGCCGAACAGAAGGAACATCGTCCGAGTACAGCACTCCCAGTTGCGAATGCCTGGTGACCACGGAGGGCCGCCTGCGCAGCGTTCCTACGATGGCCGAGTCGCGACCCGGAAACGACTCATGCCCTCCGACCGGGACGAGACGTCCCCCGATCCTGGACCGCCCTATCGGCCTCAGCGGAGGATTCTGCATGTTGACTGAAAGTTCTCCGCATGGCCATCGGACGCGTCGAGAATTGGGGTCATCGGCCAGGTCGGAAGGAACTCAAGCCCATGAACATCCTCGTCGGCGTCATCGCGCTCATCGCGATCGTCCTGCTGATCACCGGAGGCGTCGGCTCGAGCCTGCACTTCCTGCTCTGGATCGGTGCCGTCCTCCTGATCATCGCGATCGCGATCTTCATCATCCGACTCCTCACCGGCCGTCGTCGTATCTGACCGCGGTCCTCGGCGAGAGCTGGAGGTCGAGGGGCGGAGCGAGGGAATGCTCAGCCCAGTGACCGCAGGGTCGGACCTCCCGCGCTGGTCGGACCGCGCCCTCGGAGATCGTCGCGATGCCCGCACCCTCACTCGCACGACCGCTCGGTGCGCCCAGGACCGCTGTCAAGCCGCAAGCTCCATCCGGGTTCGCCGAATTCTTCCGCCTGCGCTGTCAGCGCTTGCCTTTCGAGGCGCTCGGAAGGAGGGGACGGACGTCACCGAGTGACGTGGATCATCGATACGAGCAGATGGGCGATCGCGGCGTGGCCGTGGTCGTCGGGGTGGAAGTCGTCCCGGGAGGTACCGTCGAAGAACGGGACCCCCGCGTTGGCCCTGTTGCCCGGAGCGCTGTAGATCCCGCTGATCGGCACGGCCGTCCCCCCGGCGGCACGGCAGAGGCGGTCGATGGTCGCCGAGTAGGCCGCCGCCTGCGCCTGAGGTCCCCACGGTTCCAGGCAGAGCAGCACGGCTCTGGGTGACTCCTGCACGACCCGCCTCAGCAAGCTCCCGTATGTCGCCGCGAACGACGCCCCGAGGCCCCGCCTGACGTCATTGGTACCGAGCTCGACGACGACCAGATCATCACCGGTAGGCACGGCCCGGACGAGCGCCTCCCCTGCGGTCTCGCCCGGGCCCGCGTCGACCTCCTCCGACACAGCGCCATAGCGCTGCAGGGCGGTCCGCAACTGCGCCGGCCACGCCTTCAGCGGGTCGCTGGCGTAATAGCCGTACGCGAGCGAGTCACCGACCACCCCGACCTTCAGCGCCCGGTGACCGGCCGGGAGCCGCAGACTGCTGCCGAGCCCGGTCGGCGTCCGGACCGAGGACGTCAGGGGCCCCCCGACGCGCGCGAGAAGAGCCGCCACGACAAGAGTCGCGAGCAGAACAGCCCCCATCGCGGCCAGCGCGACGGACTGCCCGAAGGACCGTTCCTTCCGCCGCCGCATCACGGGAATCTAGACCGCCCGCCCGCACCGCTGCCGTCCGGTCTCGCCGCATCTCCTCGCTGCCCTGATCCAAGCCGCAGCGATGCCCGTCACCGCGAACCGTGACCGCGTTCACCCGCACTCCGCCCGAGCCGTTCTCGGCCGCCCAGGACCGTGCGAGGGCAGCGACGGCGGCTTTGGTGGCTCCGTCTGCAGCGCCCCCGGCCGGCTCGCTGCCTTTCGCTGCCATCTTCGGGCCGATGGGGGCGACGAGGAGAGCCGTCCCGGTTGAGCGTGTCCGCGCGCTCGCGGTCGCCGATGTCCGATCGACGGTCACGACTGTCACGACTGTCACGACGGCAGCGTTCCGTATCAGGAACCGGTTCGTCATGTGACGTGAACCCCGATGAGCCGGTCGAGCAGATGGACGCCCGCGCGGAGCTCGCCACGCTCGATCCGGCCGGCGATGTCCACGGTGATCGCGTTCGCGGGTGCATCACCACCGAGTCGATCGCGCGTCCTGACGACGAGGCCATTGACCTCGTCGACCTCACTGTGCCTCCCCTTGTCCCAGTCCTGCAGGACGGTGGTCCTGGTGTCAGGGGAGGAGAACTGGTCGAGGACCGCATCGAGGAGCTCCGCGACGAAGCGATCGGGGTCGCTGAGATCCATCGACTCGAGACCGAAGATGGGCAGCATCTGGTTGCCGTCGTCCACTGCCGCGTGGACGGCCTCCCGACAGCACCGGAGCATGAACTCGTGCATGCCGGGTAGACGGATCGCGTCGGAGAGCGGCAGATCGACGATTGCCGACGGGACGAGCTCGCCCGCATTGACGACCAACTTCATCCATTTGGCGGAGCGGATGTCATCGGTGACCTGCACCGTGCCGGCCGCACGCAGCACGTTCGCGACGTCCTCGGCCCGCGCCTGCGAGACCGGGTCCAGCCCGCCGACGGCGAACCATGAGCGGGCCGGTGGGGTCTGCCGGTTCACCGTGCCGGGCTCGTACATGTTGGATGCCATCTCGATGACTCCCCCGATGGTTCGGGAACGGCCGACGATCGAGGCGACGTCGTCGATCGACATCCCGTTCTGCAGTCCGACGACGACTCCGTCGCGAGCGAGGTACGGCTTGATCAGCTCGACGGCCCATCGTGTGTCATAGGCCTTCACGAGCGTGAAGACGATGTCGAACGGCTCGCGCAGCGTGGCCGCCTCACAGAGGTGCAGCACCCGCACGGGCGTGACGACCGTCTCCTCCGGCATCACGACGCGGATGCCTCCGGCGCGCATCGCCTCGACGTGGGCCGGCCACTGCTCGATGAACGTCACATCGTGTCCGGCGCGGACGAGGTCCGCTCCGATGCCGGCGCCCTGCGCGCCGGTTCCGAGTACTGCGATTGTCTGCGTCATCCGGTCTCCCGCCGATCATCGAGCCGTCGATGGAGGGACACCGACGGTGGTGTACAGCAGCACTGATCGCTCAGTCCTGCCCGCTGAACGAAGCGACCGTCGACACCAGTGCGGCGGGATCGAGTTCGAGCTGGACCGCGTGGCGTCCTACGACGATCCACGACAGCCAGTCGGCAGCAACCTTCTTGTGCGCGTCGCCGTCCAGATACCCGTCGAGGCCCTGCCGGTTGTCGAGGATCGCGACCACCCCGAAGTCGGACCCGCCGTCCCGTAACCGCAGGTTGGCGCCGCATGCATAGAACCGCAACTGGGGCAGGCCCGCCGCCATCTCTTCCAGCGCGCCGCTGAGGCCCGCCACGTCGTCCTCAGTGGCGCTGTCGATCAGGTCGAAGGCGACGATGTGCAGGATCACGGCTGCGCGACGACGTGCGCATCGCCGTCGGTGTAGAGGTACGGGTTCTGGATCTGCTCCTGGGGGTCCAGCACGGGGTGCATGC
>JALYHS010000408.1 GCA_030776385.1 Actinomycetota bacterium | reverse complement strand
GTCCTCGGTGGAGTGACGTGCTTGGCGGGTCTGGCCGTCGACGTGGGAGGCGAGGCCGCGTGAGCCGGGGTGGAGATCGCGGGAGCGACCCATCTGCGCAGGAAGGCGCGTAGCTCCTTGCCCCGGTGCGGCGGACGGCCCGGGTCGATGACCAGAGACTGGAAGATCCGGAGCATGAACTCCACCAGGCCGTCGAGGTCGTCATCGGCTAGGCCCGCGCTGCCCCAGTCCACGTTGAACCTCTCCAAAAGCGAACGACCGAAGGACATGGCCATGTCAGAGGTGACGCCGGCGGAGAAGGCACTGGCCTTCCCCGGGGTCAACAACAGGCCCAGGTACTTCTCGTTGGGGAGACGCTCGAGAGTGTGGGCGATGCCCTCGATGACGGCCTCGGCCGGATCATGGATCTTACGGACGTGGCGGGTCAGGCTGGTCAGGAACGGGCCGGCCTCGGAGACCGAGGTGGCGAACAGTAGTGCCTCGGTGCTGGGGAAGTAGCGATACACCGTCTGGCGGGTGACGCCGACGTCCTTCGCGACGTCGGAGATGCCGAAGTCCTTGCCGGACAGATCGATCCGCCGTTTCGCGGCCTCCAGGATCCGGGCGATAGCCTCGTCGTCGTCGGCCGGGGTCTCGCCGGACCAGCCATGCGTGCGCATCAGCGATCAGGATCCCATACGTCCATGCTCAGTAACGCTACCGTGATCGCCCGTAAAACTGAGACCGTGCTCGGCGGGCGCGTGTGCGGGTCTCGACCTCGTGCAGACGGCGGAACCAATGGCGGGGTCGGGTTTCTTGCTCCTCTGCGTCGTCTTGCACAGTTCGTGACTTCCCGAACTAGCAGGGCGCAGGGGGCCAATCAGTGGCACTCGACCAGCCCCGCCTCTCAATAAAGGAGACAGTATCAACTGGCACAGTGTGTTTGGAGTGCACTCATGAGTGCTCGTTGATGTATTCGCCCGCGTCTTTGTCTTGGTTGTCGACGCCTTTGGTCGCATCGTGTTCGGCATAGAACCGCACCCACTGCATGGCTAGTTCGTGTCGAAGCTGCAGAGAGGCACTCTTGATGAAGTCCGGCATCGCCTCTCGTTCTTCCTCGTCGAGGTGTTCACCGTTTTCCTTGCGCGCATCGATGACGGCCTGGAACCACTTTTCGCTGCCCGGCTCATATTGGCGAGAGCGACGGACCGCGTCGCGAATCGCGTTGTGGTCGGTGATGGCGTCGTCTGTTTCGTCTTCCGGGTCACCTTCGGGATTACCGGGATCGTCGCGCCCGCCGTGCTTCAACAGTGCCGGGTAGAACACCACCTCCTCGGCCTGGGCATGAACGTCGAGGCGGGTACTGAGGACATTCCAGATCGCTGCAAGATCGTCGCTGGACTTCGCGTCGTCGAGCCGGAAGAACTGACGACGAAACCAGTCGTGATCTGCGTAAAGGAGCTCGATGATATCCGCCATGATGCCAGCTTAGTGCGAAGTCATAGAGACCAATGCGTACGTGGGCACGGGTCCAGGGACCGAGGCACGACACATGGAAAGCAGGGGTGCGGACATCTGCTCAGCGACGACGACTTCGATAGGTCCCGGATCGGCGGTGAGTTCGACGTGAATCCCGTCCGCATGGTGTTCGACCCTCAACGGTGACAGGGCGTTTATCCGGTCGTCGCCGAATGCGTCACGAGCGAAATACTGTGCAGCCTGTACGACGCCCGGCAGGCATGTGCGACCACGAAGATACGTGTGATTTAGCCGCCCGTTGAGATACAACCGCACCAGCTCAGCGGCGTCGGTCGAATCGACCCGTCCGTAGCATAGGCCCTCGGGCAACACCAGCATCGTCGCCGCGAACCGGTCGCCACCCAAATGGGAACACTCCCAGGTGAATTCGGGGTACTGCGACGCGATGGCGGCTACGGCACCGCGACCCCGCACCGCACAGCACTGATCGTGCTTGCCGTGCGCACACACCGCGACGAGTGGCCCGGCAGTCAAAACGCCGCTGGAGCCGTCGAGGGCAATGTCCAGGTACTCGCGAGGCTCGTTCACCTCCCCTCCGTAAAGCGCCTCGCTGCCCTCGTCGCAGTGCGCGACGAACCACCGCCAACGCGGTACCTCAGGTCGGCGTCCCGGTCGGCGTATCGCAGCAACCCGCATGCCCGCTGCCTCAAAGCGGCGGCAGATTCTTTGTCCCAGCTCGCGGTCGATGATTGCCGGCGAGTCCAGAAAAGCCGACCGCCCCCAGGCGCCACCCAGTTCGAGGATCGCCCAAGAGTGTCCCGCCGACGCGGTGCCATAGATAGGGTCTCTTCGCGCCATCGACTGGTCACTACACGGGGTCGGCTTCACCGGAGTCTCCTTCTACCCCACCGGGTTCAGTCGATCGTCCTGCTGACCGTCGACGGCTCCGGGTCCGACGCGGGCTGGATGCACGACTGCAGG
>JALYHS010000407.1 GCA_030776385.1 Actinomycetota bacterium | reverse complement strand
GAGCTGGTGCTCGATCCCGGTGACCGTGTCGACCTAGCGGGCGTGGGTGTCACGTCACCTCTCCGCACTGCCGTCGACATCGCCCGATTTCGGGACACCATGAGCGACGAGGAATCCGCGGCGATTGTGACTCTCGCACGACTCGGTGGATTCGGGATCGAGGAGTGCCGGGAGCTGCTGAATCGACGTCGAAACCTTCCCGAGAAGCGCCGAGCCGCCGCTCGGCTGGCTGAACTTCTCGACTGAAGACACCGGGCGATTCGGCATCATCCGGACCTCAGCCGGCGTTGACGCGGTACACGTCGTACACGGCCTCGATGCGCCGCACCGCATTGAGCAGGCGGTCCAGGTGCACGGTGTCGCCCATCTCGAAGACGAAACGGCTCAGCGCCAGACGGTCGCTCGAGGTCGAGACGGTGGCCGAGAGGATGTTGACGTGGTTCTCGGACAGCACCCGAGTGACGTCTGAGAGCAATCCGGAGCGGTCGAGCGCCTCGACCTGAATCTGCACCAGGAACAGGCTCGACGAGGTCGGCGCCCACTCGACCTCGATCATCCGCTCCGGCTCGTCCAGGAGCGACTTCACGTTGTTGCAGTCGGTGCGGTGCACCGAGACGCCCGTGCCGCGGGTCACGAAACCGACGATCTCGTCGCCGGGCACCGGGGTGCAGCACTTCGCCAGCTTGACCAGGATGTCGGGTGCCCCGCGCACCAGCACACCCGAGTCGCTCGGCCGCAGCTGGCGCGCTCGACCCTTGGGCGTGAACGGCAGCTCGGCCTCGTCGGCGTCCGCGTCCGTCTGCAGCGACGCCAGAACCTTCTCGATGACCGACTGGGTGCTGACGTGCCCCTCGCCCACGGCGGCATACAGGGACTCAACACCCTCGAACCGGAGCTGCGCGGCGATCTCGCTCAGCACGTCCTGGTTCATCAGCTTCTGCAGCGGCAGGTTCTGTTTGCGCATCGCGCGCGCGATGGCGTCCTTGCCCTGCTCGACCGCCTCCTCGCGGCGCTCCTTCGTGAACCAGCCGCGGATCTTGTTGCGGGCCCGCGGGCTCTTGACGAAGTTGAGCCAGTCCTGGCTGGGGCCGGCATCCGGATTCTTGGAGGTGAAGACCTCGACGACATCGCCCGAGCCGAGTTCGCTCTCGAGGGGCACGAGTCGGCCGTTGACCTTCGCGCCCATGGTGCGGTGGCCGACCTCGGTGTGCACCGCGTATGCGAAGTCGACGGGTGTGCCGCCGGCAGGCAGGCCGATGACCTTGCCCTGCGGCGTGAAGACGTAGACCTCCTTCGCCCCGATCTCGAAGCGCAGGTTGTCGAGGAACTCGCCCGGATCGGCCGTCTCGGACTGCCAGTCGCTGATGTGCGCGAGCCAGGCCATCTCGTTGTCGGAGGTCGGCGCCTTCTCGCTGGCCCGATCGTCGCCGCGACCCCCGTTGACGCGCTCCTTGTACTTCCAGTGCGCGGCGACGCCGAACTCGGCGCGCTGGTGCATCTCGTGGGTTCGGATCTGGATCTCGACGGCACGGCCTTTGGGCCCGATGACGGTGGTGTGCAGCGACTGATAGAGGTTGAACTTGGGGGTCGCGATGTAGTCCTTGAAGCGACCGGGAATCGGGTTCCAGCGCGCGTGGATCGCGCCAAGCACCGCATAACAGTCGCGGATGTTGTTCACCAACACCCGAATACCCACCAGGTCGTAGATCTCGTCGAACTCGCGACCGCGCAGCACCATCTTCTGGTAGATCGAGTAGTACTGCTTCGGTCGCCCGACGACCTGGCCCTTGATGCGGTCGGCACGCAGATCGTCGTTGATCGCGTCGATCACCTGCTGCACGAACTCCTCGCGCTGCGGCGTGCGGTTACGCACCAGGTTCTCGATCTCGACGTAGAGCTTCGGGTAGAGCACCGCGAAACTCAGGTCTTCGAGCTCCCACTTGATGGTCTGGATGCCGAGGCGATGCGCAAGCGGAGCATAGATCTCCAGGGTCTCCCGCGCCTTGCGCTCCGCCGACTCCGTGGGCATGAAGCCCCAGGTGCGCGCGTTGTGAAGCCGGTCGGCCAGCTTGATGACCAGTACCCGGATGTCTTTCGACATCGCGACGACCATCTTGCGCACCGTCTCGGCCTGCGCGCTGTCGCCGTACTTCACCTTGTCGAGCTTGGTGACCCCGTCCACCAGCATCGCGATCTCATCGCCGAAGTCGTGCCGCAGCACGTCGAGGGTGTAGTCGGTGTCCTCGACGGTGTCGTGGAGCAGGGCGGCGGCGAGTGTCTTCGGCCCGATTCCCAAGTCGGCGAGAATCTGCGCGACGGCGACCGGATGCGTGATGTATGGCTCGCCGCTCCTCCGCAGCTGTCCGGTGTGCGCCTTGTCGGCAGCAGCGTACGCACGCTCGATGAGGGCGACATCCGCCTTCGGATGATGCGTCCTGACCGTCTTGAGCAAGCTGTCAACGGCGCCGACCGGCTGAGACCGCGAGAACAGGCGGGGCAGGATCGTGCGAAGCGAGGAGGTGCTCTGCGTTTCGGTCACTCTCTCACCTCGCTCCGCCTCTTCCACTTGTGCCCATTCCACTGGTGTGGGAAGTCTACGAGGGTCACAGATCGCGCGTGGTCAGGTCCGCTGAAGGCGATCAGACGGTGACGGCGCTCTTGGAGCGCTGGGTCAACACTCGCTTGTCGCGCTTCTGGATGGCCGCCTCACCCTGGCGGAACATCGCGTACAGCGGCGAGGCGACGAACGGTGTCGAATAGGTGCCGATCAGAGTGCCAACGAGGAGCGCGAGCGAGATGTCGCGCAACGTGTCCGCGCCGAGGATGAACGAGCCGATGAAGAGGATCGCCGCGACAGGCAGGGCCGCCACCACTCCTGTGTTGATCGAGCGCACGAGGGTCTGGTTGACCGCGAGGTTGATCGCCTCGCCGAAGGTACGCGTGGACTCGTCGCCCAGTTCCGCCGTGTTCTCACGGATCTTGTCGAACACCACGACCGTGTCGTAGAGCGAGTAGCCCAGGATCGTCAGGAAGCCGATCACCGTCGCCGGGGTGACCTCGAATCCGGTCAGGGCGTACACGCCCGCGGTGATGATGAGGTCGTGCGCGAGGGAGATGATCGCCGCAAGGGACATCTTCCAGGTGCGGAAATATATCGCCATCAGCAGCGCGGCGAAGATCAGGAAGACAATCAGGCCGATGACGGCCTGCTGCGTGATATCGCCGCCCCACGTGGCTCCGATGAATGAGGATGTGACGTTCTTGCTGGGGTCAACGCCGTACGCCTTCGCAAGCGCCGCGGTGACATCGATCGTCTGGGGATTCGTGAGCTGGTTGGTCTGCACCTGGACACCATTGGTGCCGACCGTGGTGACGGAGACGATCGCACTCCCAACGACCGAGTGCACCGCCTTCTCGCCGATCTGGGTATTGAGGGAGTTTGCGCCGGTGATCTGGAACTGGGAGCCCCCGCGGAACTCGATCCCGAACTTGAATCCCTCACCGATGTTGCCGCCGCCCTTGATCAGTGGCACCGCAAGGGCGGCCACGACGAGCAGGATCGCAATGGTGAACCAGATGCGCCGCTTGCCGACGAAGTCGATCGAGCGTTTGCCGGTGTAGAGGTCGTTACCGAAATCCCCGAAACGTGACATCAGGACTTCTTCCCTCCGGTGCGACCGGACTTGCTGCTCCGCTTGGGTTGTGTGCGCGGCGCGGATGCGGTGCCCGTCGTGGTCGCGGTGGACTTCGTGGACGCGGTTGCGGCCGTGTCGGCGGCGTCCGGGATCTCGACAGGCTCGATCAGCGAGGTGACGGGCTCGATCAGCGAGGTGACAGGCTCGATCGTCGGGGTGACGGGCTCGATCACCGGCTCCGCCTTCGACCCGATCGGCTTGCTACCGACCGCGGCGAGTTCGGCGGCCTTGCGCTCGGCGATCGTCTGGCGACGGGCCGCCTCCCGGCTGGCGCCGGCCCTGCGGGCCTCGGGAGAGATCCTGAACTCGGCGCGGCCGCGATAGATTGCGCCCAGGGCGGTCGGATCGAGGCCGCTGAGCGGATGCCCGCTGGAGAAGAAGCGGGTCTGGGCGATGAGCTGCAGCATCGGATGCGTGAACATGATGACGATGAGCACGTCGATGACGGTCGTGATGCCGAGCGTCAGCGCGAAGCCCTTCACGTTGCCGACCGCGACCACGAACAGAACGATGGCGGAGAGCAGGTTCACGGATTTCGCGGCATAGATCGTGCGGAGCGCGCGTTTCCAGCCCGCCTCCACGGCTCCGGGCAGAGCTCTCCCGTCTCGCAGTTCGTCTCGGATTCGTTCGAAGTAGACGATGAAGGAATCCGCCGTGAATCCGATGGCGACGATCAGACCCGCCACACCTGCCAACGACAGCCGGTAGCCGTTCTGCCAGGACAGGAAGTCGATCACCTCGTAGGTGAGGGCCGCCGCGACAACAAGGGACGCGATCGTCACCAAGCCGAGCAGGCGGTACTGGAACAGCGAATAGATGATGACGAGCAGCAGGCCGATGCCGCCGGCGATCAGGCCGTTCTGCAACTGACTCGCGCCCAGGGTCGCCGCGATGGTGTTGCGGCTCTCCACTTTGAAGCCGATGGGCAGGGCACCGAACTTCAGCTGGTCGGCCAGCGTCGTCGCCGTCGTCTGGGTGAAGTTGCCGGTGATCTGCGCTTTGCCATCGGTGATCGATGCGTTCATCGTCGGCGCGGTGATGACCTTGCCGTCGAGCACGACCGCGAACTGGTTCCGCGGCGACGTGAGGGAGACGATCCGAGTGGAGATCGAGGCGAACTTGCTGGTGCCCTCACCATTGAACGACAGGTTGACCGCCCACTGCCCGGTGGAAACGCCCTGACTCGAGGTCACCGTCGACGCGGTGGCATCCGAAATCAGTTCGCCGGGAACCTCGACCGGGCCGAGCAGGAACTTCGTTCCGCCGGTGTCATCGCATGTCACCAGGGGCTGAGTGGCGGATGCGAGGTTCGTGTCGACCGAGGACAGCGT
>JALYHS010000406.1 GCA_030776385.1 Actinomycetota bacterium | reverse complement strand
ACCGCGAGCGAATAGCCTGGCGCGAATCGGGTCAGGACTGGCGTCGCGCAGGATGCCTGTGCGTCTCGCCCAGCAGCTGATTCATGCGATACGGGATGAGTTCACCCATCGAGAGCGAGGTCTCCGTGCGGTCGACGCCCTCGATCGCCAGGATCTCGCCGTCGATTCGGAAGAGATCGTTCGCGTCCCTGCCCACCACCTGCACCAGCAGGTCGACGGGTCCGCTCAATCCATGAACGCTGACCACCTCGGGGATGCCCCGCAGATCGCCGACCACTCGCGACAGCACGCTCTGCTGCACGTGCACCGAGATGAACGCGTCCAAGGCGAAGCCGAGGGACATGGGGTCGATGGTGCGCTCGAACCCTCGGATGACGCCGCCCTGCTCCAGTCGGTTCAGGCGTGCCTGAACCGTGTTGCGCGCCAGCGACAGGCGATCCGCCAGCGCCACCACTGTCGCGCGGTGATCCCTCGCGAGTTCGAGGAGCAGTCGTCGGTCTACGGCGTCGAGAACGTCCATGGTGCGCAATCCTACCGACTGCTGGGCGCAATGCTTGCGCATATTGCGCATTTTTTGCCGTAGGTGTTGAGCTTTATGACCCCGGATGCGTAACCTCGCAACCAGCGCGACGCTCCGTTGTTGCGATGGCTGATCGAAGGAGACCTGGCCATGGCTGGTCCCCGTCCGACCGCAGTCGCGGCTCCCCCGATCCTCGACGGGGTCCTGCAGTTGTTGACGTCATCGGGCGAGCGGCTGCGGGTCCCGGAGTTCGACGATCAGGTCGCCGACCTCGGCCCCGTTCACCTTCGCCGCCTCTTCGAGGACATGAGCATCATCCGCCGTCTGGACACCGAAGCGACCGCCCTGCAGCGCCAGGGCCAGTTGGGACTCTGGCCCCCGCTTCTCGGACAGGAGGCCGCGCAGGTCGCGTCGGCGCGCTCGCTCCGGCCTGACGACTTCGTGTTCACCAGCTATCGCGAACACGGCGTCGCGTATTGCCGGGGAGCACGCCCCGTCGATCTGGTTCGCGCGTGGCGCGGCACCGCCGTCTCGGGCTGGAATCCCTACGAACTCAACCTGGCATCCGCGCAGGTGATCATCGGCGCCCATGCTCTGCACGCAACGGGGTACGCCATGGGCATTCAACGCGACGGTGCGGACTCGGTGGCGGTCGCCTACTTCGGTGATGGCGCGATGAGCGAGGGCGATGTCGCCGAGGCGATGGTGTTCGCCGCCTCCTTCCGGGCGCCCGTGATCTTCTTCGTCCAGAACAACCAGTGGGCGATTTCCGAGCCGGTTGCTGTGCAGGCCGCGGTCTCGCTCGCCGACCGCGGTCCCGGCTTCGGCATCCCGTCGCTGCGCATCGACGGCAATGACGTGCTGGCGGTCACTGCGGCGACCCGGATCGCGCTCGACCGGGCGCGACGCGGCGATGGCCCGACCCTCATCGAGGCCGTCACGTACCGCATGGGCCCGCACACGACGGCCGATGACCCCACCCGGTACCGCCCGGCGGGCGAGCTCGACGTCTGGGCGGCGCTCGATCCAATCGCTCGACTGGAGGCATACCTGCTGGCTGAGGATGAGCTGTCTGACGAGTTCCGTTCACGGGTCGCCGCTCAGGCCGATGCGGCGGCCGCGGAACTGCGCTCAGAATGCGTCGCCCTTGCCGATCCCGCGCCGCTGAGCATCTTCGATCATGTGTACACCGCGCCCCACGCTCGGCTCGACGAGCAGCGCGCCGCCTACGCCGACTACCTGCAGAGCTTCGAAGGATCGCCGTCGTGACCGCACTCACCCTCGCGAAGGCGATCCGCGCCGGGCTCCAGCGCAGCTTGGCGGACGACGACAAGGTCATCCTCTTGGGAGAGGACATCGGCAAGCTGGGCGGCGTCTATCGGGTCACCGACGGGCTGCAGGCGGAGTTCGGCCCGGACCGGGTGGTCGACACCCCGCTGGCGGAATCCGGGATCCTCGGCACGGCGGTCGGTCTCGCCTACCGCGGGTATCGACCCGTCGTCGAGATCCAGTTCGACGGATTCATCTACCCGGCGTTCGATCAGATCGTCAGCCAGGTGGCGCGCATCCACAGCAGGACCCTCGGCGCTGTGCGGATGCCGATCACGATCCGAGTCCCCTGGGCCGGTGGCATCGGGGCCGCGGAGCACCACTCCGACACCCCCGAGGCCTACTTCGCGCACACGCCCGGTCTTCGCGTGGTGGCGGTGTCGAACCCGCAGGACGCCTACGACATGATTCGGGAGGCCATCGCCTCGGATGACCCGGTCGTCTACTTCGAACCGAAGCGGCGGTACCACCTGAAGGCCGACGTCGATCTGAACACGAGCACGAGCACGAGCACGCTCGGCACCGCGCACGTGGTCGCGTCCGGCGATCAGGTGACGCTGCTCGCCTACGGAGGAATGGTCCAGACCGCGCGCGACGCAGCCACGGCCGCCCGCGAGGAGGGGGTCTCGATCGAGGTGATCGACCTGCGCTCCCTCTCCCCGGTCGACTACACGACCATCGAGCGCTCGGTCCGCAAAACCGGGCGGGTAGTCGTGACCCATGAGGCGGCTCTCTCGGGAGGGATCGGCGCCGAACTGGTCGCCAGCATCACGGAGCGGTGTTTCGACTTCCTCGAGTCGGCCCCCGTGCGCGTGACGGGACACGACATCCCGTTCCCGCCCGCCAAGGCGGAAGGGCATCACATCCCCGATCTCGACCGCATCCTCGACGGGGTCGACCGGGCGCTCGACCGCGCCATTGACCGGGCTCCCGCTCCGCTGACGGCGAGCTGAACGATGTTGCGGGAATTCCTCCTCCCCGACCTCGGCGAGGGCCTCACCGAATCGGAGCTCGTCGCCTGGCGGGTCGGCGTCGGCGACCGCATCGAGCTCAATCAGGTGATCGCCGACGTCGAGACCGCCAAGGCCGTCGTCGAGCTCCCCTCGCCGTTCGCGGGCACGATCGCGGCGCTTCACGCCGAGGCGGGCGAGACGATCATCGTCGGAGCACCCCTCGTGGCCTTCGAGGTGGAAGGCGCCGAGCCGAACCTGGTCGGTTACGGGGCGAGGGCGGAGTCCACGCTTCGTCGGCGTCGGGTGAGTCGCGATGGCACGGGCACGGGCACGGCCGCGGAGACGCCTCCGGTGCCCGGTGCTGCCGTGCCAGCGGCGACGGAGCGCCCCCGATCCAGCCCGCCCGTGCGGCGACTCGCACGCGATCTCGGGATCGACTTGACGTCCCTGCACGGGACCGGCGACCGCGGCAAGATCGTGCGCGCCGACCTGCCGGCCGCGAGTTCCTCCGTCTCTGCGCCACCCCCGCACTCGGCGTCGGGGCGCGCTCCCGCCACCACCTCGCCGGAAGGTGTGCGGCGCGTCCCCATCACAGGCGTGCGCAAGGCAACCGCCGCGGCGATGGTGGCGAGTGCGTTCACCGCGCCCCATGTGACCGAGTTCCTCACGGTCGACGTGACGGCGACGATCGAGCTCATCGCTCGCCTGATGAGCGACAGGGAGTTCGCCGGGCATCGCATCACTCCCCTGACGATCTGCGCGAAGGCGGTCTGCATCGCGCTCGCTCGCACCCCGAGTCTCAACAGCCGTTGGGATGACACCGCGCAGGAGATCGTGGAGTTCGATTCGGTGAATCTGGGCATCGCTGCTGCGACGGATCGGGGGCTCGTCGTTCCGAACATCAAGAACGCGAACGCACTCGATCTGATGGCCATGGCCGACGCCCTGGGCGAGCTGAGCAGCACCGCCCGAGCGGGCACCACCTCACCGGTCGAACTGCGGGGAGGGACGTTCACGATCACGAACATCGGGGTGTTCGGCATCGACGCGGGAACTCCCATCCTGAATCCGGGCGAGGCCGGGATCCTCGCGCTGGGGGCGGTGCACCGGATGCCGTGGGAG
>JALYHS010000405.1 GCA_030776385.1 Actinomycetota bacterium | reverse complement strand
TGATGAATCCGAGCAGCGCGAAGATGCCCGCCGAAATCAAGGGGAAAGCCCAGTTCGGCATCACGAGAGGAGCGGCCGCCTCTGCGGCAAGTGCGGAGAACAGCGACATGATTCGATCCTATCGATGGCTAGCTGCGAACCTGGCCTGTGCCGCGCACGATCCACTTGGTGCTGGTCAGCTCGGGCAGGCCCATCGGACCTCGCGCGTGCAGTTTCTGGGTGGAGATGCCGACCTCGGCTCCGAAGCCGAACTCGCCTCCGTCGGTGAATCGGGTCGAGGCGTTGACCATGACGACGGCGGAATCCACTTCGGCGAGGAATCGCTCGGCCCGGCTCAGATCGTTCGTGATGATGGACTCGGTGTGGTGCGTCGAGTACCGGCGAATGTGCGCGAGCGCAGCATCCAGATCGTCGACGACCCCGACGGACAGGTCCAGGCTCATGTGCTCGGTCGCCCAGTCCTCGTCGACGGCGGGGACGGCATCCGGGAAGATCGCGCGGACGCGCTCATCGGCGTGCAGCGTCACCCCCTGGGCTCGGAGTGCGCTCAGCACCGGAGGGAGCAGTCGCTCGGCGGCGCGAGAATCCACCAGCAGTGTCTCGAGAGCGTTGCAGACGCTCGGGCGCTGAACCTTCGCGTTCACCGCGATATCGACCGCCATTTGCACGTCGGCGCTCTCGTCGAGGAAGACATGCACCACGCCGGCGCCTGTCTCGATGACCGGCACCTTCGACTCCTGCACCACGGTGTCGATGAGCTGGGCGCTGCCGCGAGGAATCAGCACGTCGACTTTGCCGCGCGCGTGCATGAGCCGCGTCGCGCCGTCACGGCCGAACTCGTCGATGGTCTGCACGGCGTCGGCGGGAAGTCCGACGTTCGACAGCGCTTCCTGCAGCAACTCGACCAGCACGCGGTTGGTGTTCTCGGCCGCGGATCCCCCGCGCAGCACGACCGCGTTGCCACTCTTCAGTGCGAGGGCCGCGATGTCGATGGTCACGTTCGGGCGGGCCTCGTAGATGGCGCCGACGACTCCGAACGGCACCCGCACCTGGCTGAGCAGCAGTCCGTTCGGGAGTGTCGACCCGCGCACCACTCCGCCGACCGGATCGGGCAGCGCGATCACCTCGCGCACGGCGGCGGCGAGCCCCGCGAGACGCGTCTCGTCGAGGTGCAGGCGATCCTGCATCCCGGCGCTCAAACCGTTGTCGCGGGCGTTGGCCAGGTCGAGTTCGTTGGCCGGGAGGATGCGCGTGGCACTGCTCTCGACGGCCGCGGCGATCGCCTCCAGGCCCCGATCTTTGAGACCGGATGCGGTGGTCGCGAGCACGATCGAGGCGCGGCGGGCGGCGTCCAGTTTGTCGTCGAGCGAACGGGAGGCAACGAGGGTCTCGGACATGCGCCCACTTTAGGCTCCGCTCCGGTTTGTCGCACGCGCGCCGCAATACCCGGGCGCGCAGGCGACTCCACGGAGCGCGCCTAGGCTTCAGAGGGTGTCCACCTCGCTCGCTCCCGCCCCGCGCGGGCTGCGAGCCCCGCGACCCTGGGCGATGCTCGCGGTTGCCGTGTTCGCGCAGGCGTCCACGACCGTCGTCACCTCGACACCCGCGTTCCTCATCCCACTGCTGCACACGCAGCGCGGCCTCAGCCTCGCCCAGGCCGGCCTTCTGGCGGCGGCCCCGAACCTGGGCCTGGTGCTGTCGCTGGTCGCCTGGGGCGCCGCAACCGACCGCTGGGGGGAACGGCGGATGCTGGTGGGCGGGCTGCTCGTCGCGACGACCGCGACCGTGGCCGCCAGCCTGGTGAGCGGCTACGCGGCTTTAGGCATGATTCTGGTGGCTGCAGGCATCGGAGCGGCCTCGACCAACGCGGCGAGCGGGCGGATCGTGGTCGGCTGGTTCCCGAAGGAGAAACGCGGACTGGCGATGGGGATCCGCCAGAGCTGCCAGCCGCTCGGTGTCGCGGTCGCGGCGCTGGTCGTCCCTCCCCTGGTCTCCTCCAACGTCATCGCGCCGGCCCTCGTGTTCGGCGCGATCCTCGTCGGTATCAGCGCGGTAGCGTGCTGGATCGTCATCGTGGACCCCGTGCGGCCGGAGCGCGTGCGTGTCGACGGGCAGAGCGACAACCCGTATCGA
>JALYHS010000404.1 GCA_030776385.1 Actinomycetota bacterium | reverse complement strand
GCGCTGAGTCCCGCCGAGCCCGGGGATCACTCCGAGGTTGATCTCGGGCTGGCCGAACTTCGCCGTGTCCGCCGCGATCAGGATGTCGCAGGCCATCGCCAACTCACAGCCACCCCCGAGCGCGAAGCCCGCCACCGCGGCAATGACGGGAGTCCGGATGGCGGCCAAGGTGTCGGCCGCCGAGAAGAAATCGGCGAGGTACACGTCCATGTAGCCCTGCTCAGACATCTGCTTGATGTCGGCCCCGGCCGCGAAGGCACGCTTCGAGCCGGTGATCACGATGGCACCGATGCCCGCGTCGAGGTCGAATGCCATGGCCGCCGCCACCAGCTCGTCGATCAGCTGCGCGTTGAGCGCGTTCAGCGCCTCCGGTCGGTTCAGAGTGATCAGGCCGACCCGTCCGCGAGTTTCGACGAGGATCGCTTCGTATGCGGACTCGTCCGTCGAGGTGCTCATGCAGACACCTTCGCAGAGTTCTCTCGGATGACGGTGATGATGCCCGAGAAGTCGCGGCCGGCTCCGCCCTCGTCGGCGAAACGGCGGTAGATCTGCGCGGCGAGCGGGCCGAGCTCCGCGGCGGTGCCGGTCTGCTCGAGGGCGCTCAGCGCCAGGCCGAGATCCTTCGCCATGAGCGCTCCGGAGAAGCCGGGCCGGTAGTCGCGGTTCGCCGGGCTGGCGGGAACCGGTCCTGGCACCGGGCAGTTGGTCGTCAGCGCCCAGCACTGACCGGATGCCGTTGATGCCACATCGAAGAGCGCCTGGTTGGTCAGCCCCAGCTTCTCGCCGAGCACGAAGGCCTCGCTCACGGCGATCATCGAGATCCCGAGGATCATGTTGTTGCAGATCTTCGCCGCCTGACCGGCACCGGAGCCACCGCAGTGCACCACGCGCCCGGCCATGACGTCGAGGATCGGCTGAGCGGTCTCGAAGTCGGCCTGCTCCGCGCCGACCATGAAGGTGAGCGTGCCGGCGGCCGCGCCACCAACGCCGCCGGAGACGGGAGCGTCGATCCCGCGGTGGCCCGCCGCGACGACCAGATCGCGCGCCGCGATCGCGTCGGCCACGTCGATCGTCGAGCTGTCGATGAACAGGGTGTCCGGCCGCGCGGCGGCGAGCAGCGTGCGAGTGACCTCCAGCACCTGGGACCCCGACTGGAGCATCGTGATGACGAATTCACTGCCCGAGACGGCGGTCGCGGCATCCTGGGCCACCACCACCCCGTTCTCGCGCGCACGGTCGAGCGCGGCGGGCATCACGTCGAAGCCCCGCACGGTGTGACCGGCGGCGACCAGGTTGGCGGCCATCGGGCCGCCCATGTTCCCCAGCCCGATGAAAGCGATGGTGCTCATCTCAACTCCCTGTCCGGGTCGGCGTCGTCGCCAACCCCAGTTCTCCCGCGTCCAGCGGGGCGAAATACGCGGCGACCGACTCGGCCGTCACATCGGCCAGCGTCGCGGGCGACCAGTGCGGGTCGCGATCCTTGTCGATCACCTGCGCGCGAATACCCTCGAGCACCTCGGTGCCGCGGGTGAACCACGTGGCGATCCGGTAGTCGCGGTCGAACGCGGCCTCCAGACTCGGCAGCTCGTGGGAGCGGCGGAGAACGGACAGCGTCACCGCCACCGAGGTGGGCGACTTGCTGAGGATCGTGACAGCTGCCTCGCGGGCTGCCGGCTCGGAGGAGGCGCCGAGGCGCTCGACGATCACCCGCGCGTCGTTGCCGGCGTACGACTCGTCGATCCAGGCGCGCTGGGCGAGCAACTCCGAGGCGGGCGGCTCGACGGCGAACTCGGCGATGGTCTCGGCCGCATCACCGGTCTCGAGAGCCTCGACCAGCGCCGGCACCTGCTCGCTTGGCACGAAGTGATCGGCCAGCCCCAGCGCGATCGCGTCGGCGCCGGATGCCGTCCCTCCGGTCAGGGCGAGGTGCGTCCCGAGCTCCCCCGGAGCGCGCGCCAGCAGGTACGTGCCCGCGACATCGGGGAAGAAGCCGATCGAGACCTCCGGCATGCCGACCCGGGTGCGTTCGGTGACGACGCGGATCCGCCCGTGCGCCGAGAGTCCGATCCCGCCGCCGAGAACCAAGCCATCCATCAGCGCGACGTACGGTTTCGGGTAGCGGGCGATCGCGGCATCCAGGAGGTATTCGGCCCCCCAGAAGCGCTCGGCGTCGTGACGACCGTCGAGCACCGAGCGATAGATCGCCACGATGTCGCCGCCCGCACAGAGCCCGCGATCGCCGGCGCCCGTGAGCAGCACCGTGCGGATCGCATCGTCGTCGGCCCACTCGACGAGCGTGGCGGCGAGCCTGTCGACCATCCCCTGGTTGAGGGCGTTGATCGCCTTCGGGCGGTTCAGGATCAGGTGGCCGAGGCCGCCGTCGCGGCGCACCAGGACCTCGTGCTCCGAGACCACATCGCTCGGCAGTTCGTTCTGCATCAGGCTCCCGCGAGATCGCGCCCCACGATGAGTCGCATGATCTCGTTCGTCCCCTCCAGTATCTGGTGAACGCGCAGATCGCGCACGATCCGCTCGATGCCGTACTCACTGAGGTACCCGTAGCCGCCGTGCAACTGCAGGGCGGCGTTGGCGACCTCGAAACCGGCATCGGTGGCGACCCGCTTCGCCATGGCGCACATCACGACTCGGTCATCGGCACCGCGGTCGAGTGCGTCTGCCGCTCGCCACAGCAGGGTGCGAGCCGCCTCAAGCTGCATCCGCATGTCGGCGAGCTGGAACAGCAGCGCCTCCTTGTCGATGAGCGGGCCGCCGAAGGCGTGCCGGGTCTTCAGGTAGGCGGTCGCCGCGTCGAGGGCTGCCTGGCCGCCCCCCACCGAGCAGGCGCCGATGTTGAGCCGACCGCCGTCGAGAGCACCCATGGCGATCCCGAAACCGTCTCCCTCCGCACCGAGGCGGTTGCTCACCGGCACGTGCACGCTGTCGAACATCACCTGGCGCGTGGGCTGGGCGTGCCAGCCCATCTTCTTCTCGAGCGGTCCGAAGCTGAGCCCCTCGGCGTTCGCGGGGACAACGATCGCGCTAATGCCGTGGCTGCCGGTTTCGGCGGTGCGGGCCATGACCACGTAGTAGGCGGATGTCCCTGCGCCCGAGATGAACTGCTTCACCCCGTCGATCACGTACTGCTCGCCGACCCGTTCGGCGCGCGTGCGGAGAGCCGCGGCATCCGACCCTGCGCCCGGCTCGGTGAGGCAGTAGCTTCCGAGCGACTCCATCGTGGTCAGCGAGGGGAGCCATTCAGCGCGCTGACGGTCGTCACCGAAGCGATCGATCATCCAGACCACCATGTTGTGGATCGAGATGTAGGCCGCAATCGTCGTATCACCCATCGCGAGCGCCTCGAAGATGCGAACCGCATCGGACCGGCTCAGGCCCGAACCGCCGAACCGTTCCTCGGCGTAGATCCCGCCCAGCCCCAGCTCGCCAGCCTCGCGCAGCACATCGACGGGGAAGTGATGGGTTTCGTCCCACTCCGCGGCGTGCGGGGCGAGCTCGTGATCGGCGAACTCGCGGACCGCGTCGACGAGTGCCGTTTGGTCGCGCGTCAGGGTGAACATCGATACCTCCTCGATCGACTCGATTGCGAATCGACAGCACGAGAATAGTAGGACTTCCTACTATTTACTAGGACTTCCAACTAAACGCACAGGCGGGAGCATTTAGGCTGAGAGCAGGCCGACGTCGACCGCCCCACCACCGCACCCACTCGACCCCACCCACTCGACCTAGTGACTCGACAACGAGAGCGAGAAGGAAACTGATGAAGATCGCAGTCTTGGTGAAGGAAGTTCCGGACACCTGGGGGGATCGCCGCATCGATCCGGCCACGAAGCGGGTCGACCGCAGCTCGGATGTCGTGGTCGACGAGGTCGACGAGAAGGCCGTCGAAATCGCTCTCCAGCTGCGGGAAGCCAACTCCGGAAGCACGGTCACCCTCGTGACGATGGGACCGAAGGGCGCGCTTGACAGCCTGCGGAAGGGGCTCGCCATGGGGGCGGACGGCGCCATCCATCTTGTCGATGACGGGCTGGTGGGTTCGGATGCGGTGCAGACCTCCGCCGCGCTGGCCGCGGCCCTCGCACCGCGCGGCTTCGATCTCGTGATCGCCGGCAACGAGTCCACCGACGGTCGCACGGGAGCCGTCCCCGCGATGCTCGCCGAGCGCCTCGGCGTGGCGCAACTGACCGCGCTGCGCACCCTCACCGTCAGCGGCACGACGGTCAGCGGCCAACGGGTGACCGACGACGGATATGTCGACGCGGAGACCTCGCTGCCCGCCGTTGTGTCGGTGAACGAGCAGATCGCCGAGGCCCGCTACCCGAGCTTCAAGGGCATCATGGGCGCCAAGAAGAAGCCGGTCGAGGTGCTGACGATCGCCGACCTGGGTCTCGCCGCGGGCGACACCGGCGCTGCGAACTCGTGGTCGATCGTGCACGACGTCACCGCCCGCCCGCCGCGCACTGGCGGCACGATCATCACCGACGACGGCACCGCTGCCACCCAACTCGCCGACTACCTCGCTGCCGCGAAACTCATCTGACCCACCCGATCTGAGGAACGAAGACATGTCGAAGATCCTGGTGCTCGTCGAGCACACCGATTCAACTCCGGCCTCCAACGTCGCCGAGCTGCTCGCCGCGGCCGCGCAGCTGGGCGAGGCGAGCGCGGTTGTGGTGACCGCTGCGGACTCGCCCGCGGATGCCGCTGCGCTCGCCACCGCCCTCGGCGGCCTCGGCGCGGCCACCGTCCAGGTGGCGACCATCCCCGACGCCGATGTGCTCGTCACCCCGACCGTCGCGGCTCTCGCCGCGGCCGTCGCACTGGGCGACGTGGCGGCCGTGCTCGTGGGCACCTCCCTGGAGAGCCGGGAAGCGGCTGCGCGGCTCGCGATCCGGGTCGACGGCGCCTACCTGAGCGACGCCGTGGGTGTGGGTTCGGACGACCAGGGCATCACCGTGACCCAGCAGGCGTTCGGCGGCGCATACACGGTCGTATCCGCGGCGGGACGCGGCATCCCGATCATCTCGCTTCGCCCGCA
>JALYHS010000403.1 GCA_030776385.1 Actinomycetota bacterium | reverse complement strand
GTCCGAGCAGACGCCGGTACTCGACCGGGATCGACGCGACGGCACCCGCGAACAGGATCCGGTACGCCGGGCCGAACCCCTTACCGAGAGGGGGATTCCGGATGAAGCGCACCGCCTCATCCACGCGGGCGTCGCGCCGCAGCGTGCCGTTCGTGCGAAGGGTCTCGAGACGGGCGCGGAGCTCCGCGGTCGAGTGCGGCGGATTGGGAGCGCCGACCAGGGTGCCGGCGATCGCCCACTCGTCGACGTAGCGGTCCGCGCCGCCGGGGATCGGTCCGCCCCATCTTTCGTGGCAGCCGAGGAACGCCTCCGTGAAGGCGAGGTGCACCCAGTCCAGCAGCTCGGGATCGCCTGCCGCGTATGCCACGGGCTCGCCGTTGGTGCCGGGGTATGTCCCGACGACCCGGTCGTGGAAGCGCGCCACCCGTGCCGACTCGACGCGGGCGTACTCGGTCGAGCCGAAGGTCACGCCGACCAGCCAACGGATGGTGCCCGAGAGCCGGCCGAGCGGATCCTCCTGGTACCGCGACCAGTCGTGAACTCCCGCCATCGCCCCAGGATGCAGAGTCTGCATCAGCAGCGCGCGGATCCCGGCGACCAGGGTCGCGAGCCCGCCGTGCACCGCCCAGGCGGCAGAGCCCTCGCCGAAGTAGCCGGCGTCCTCGCCGAGCTCGATCTCGTTCACCCAGTACGGGCGGCCCGTCTCGGTGCCCGAGAAGGCGGTCAGCAGGTGGGAACGCAGTGCGTCCCAGCGCGACGTCTGCTCCACTCGGGTCATGCGTCCACGCTACGTCGCCCGGCTGGGAGTCGCAGGGCGGATGATGGACTCATGATCTCGACAGCCCTGGCGCGCGAACTGCGCGATGCGGGCCTCGTGTGGACCCCGGCATCCGGCGACGCCTTCCAGATCGCGCCGGACAACGAGAACAGTGCCGACTTCGAAGGCGACGTCTTCACCGTCAGCGACATGACGATCGAGGCGCACGTGTATGCGACGGGGACGGTGCTCGGCTTCAACGGGACGACCGAATGGGCGCTCGACTCGGTTGCGCTCGACGACGCACTGTGGCTTCCCCGCGAGGACCAGCTGCGCGATCTGCTGCGAGGCGCCTTCCACTCGATGCGTCGCGACACGAGTCAGTCAGACACGAGTCAGTCCCGGGTGAGCTACGCAGTGATGGCTCGGATCGACCAGGAGGATGCGGAGTTCCTCGCCGACGACCCGGCCGAGGCATACGGCCTCGCGGTGCTTGCGCTCATCCGATCGGTGCGGGCGGAGTAGGCAGGCCGCTCGCCGTCGGTCGTGCGGCCCGGCGCCGCACGGTCCGTCGGACCAGCAGGACGGCGGCCGCCCCGACGCCCCCGAGGACGAGCCACGGGATGAGCACCCCGAAGGCCACGAGCACGGTTGCCCAGAATCCGCTGAAAGCCGCCCAGCCGGTGCCGAGGCCCGACCAGAAGTCGGCGGGTTTCAGGGGCGGTGCGGCGGCATCCGATCGCAACTGAAGCGTGACCGTCGACATGCTGACCTGGTCGGCAAGGCCGCGCTGCTGCGCCTCCATGCTCTCCAGTTCGGCCTGTCGATCCCCGATCGCGGTTTCGATGGCGATGAGGTTCGTGGTGTCCGTCGCCGTGGATTCGAGTTGCAGCAGCCGCGCGATGGTGGCGCGCGAGGCGGTGATGCGCGCATCCAGGTCCTGGGTCTGCGCGGTTACATCGGTGGAGTCGAGCTGAACCTGGTCGGCACGCCCCAGCTTCTTCAGGGCATCGAGGGTCGCGCTGAGCTTCGCGGCCGGGATGCGCAGCACGAGGGTCGCGCTGCCGCGATCGCCGTTGGCCGCGGCATTCTCGGTGCGTCCGTCGATGCGGCCCCCCGCCGCCTCGACGATGGTGATCGCCTTGGCCGCCGACGCGATCGGGTCGGTCGCGGTGATCGTCACCGTGCCCGTGACCACGGCCGAGCGGTCGATGGCCTTGCTCGCGCCCGGCGCGGATCCGATTGTGCCCGCGGAGCCGACGGTGCCCGCGGAACCCACGGTGCCCGTGGAACCCACGGTGCCCGGGGAGCCATCGGGCGAGGTGGCCGGTCCCCCCGCGCGCGACCCGGACGAGCTCGTGCCCGCGGAGCCGCTCGAGGAGCCGCCCGATGAGGAGCCGCTCGATCCGGCGGCCGAGCATCCCGCCAGAGAGAGGGCGGCGACAAGCAGGACTGCTCCGACTGCTGTGCGAGATTTCTTCATGCTCATGACGGTAGGCAGAAGCTCATCGCGGCACAGCCCAACGTTCTCGGCTTTTCGCGCGTCACCAGCGCGTCCGCGGCGAGTGCGGGGCGCAACCTCGAGTGCGGGCCAGATCTCGTGCGCGCCCGAGGATCCGGTGCGCGCTCGCGAGCATCCCCGCCGGTCGCTGTGCGCTGGCTGGAAGTCACGGTGGCCGCCCGAACGCTGACTTAGCGTGAAGCACGGACGCGGCATCCGTCGCATCCGAATCGGCCCGTGGGGCCGCTGACGAAGGGACGTGTCATGGGACTGTTGGATGACGCCAAGGACGTGGCGCAGGAAGCCGGACACCAGGTCGGCGAGGCCGCCCACGACGCCAAGGAGCGTTTCGAGGACAAGGCGGACGCCGCGAAGGCCGACGCGGACGTCACGGCCGCCGAGGCCAATCGCGATTCGGTGCTGAAGAAGAACGAAGTCAAAGAGCAGCTGCGCGAGAACTGAGCGGAATCGACCACCGGGCGGGCCGAACACCTAGCCTGGGGGCCATGGGGCGACTGAGCGGAATGATCCGGCGGCCGCCCCTTCTGCATGTCGCCATCGACGAGGGTGAAGGCCCCGTCGTGGTGCTGATTCACGGGATCGCCTCCTCCTCGGTCACCTTTGAGAACGTGATCCCGCTCATCGTCGAGCGGCACCGCGCCATCGCCATCGACCTGCTGGGATTCGGGGCGTCGCCCGCCCCGGAGGAGGCCGAGTACACGATCGAGGAGCACGTCGCTTCACTCACCCGCACGATCGACGCTCTCAAGCTGCGCGATCCGTTCGTTCTGGTCGGCCATTCGATGGGGTCGCTGATCGCGTCCCGCTACGCCGCGATGCACAGCGGCCGCCTTCGCGGTCTCGTGCTCGTCAGTCCGCCCATCTACCTGGCGCCCGGCGCGATCGGCAGCCGCCGGGACCGCACCACGATGGGCCTGTACCTGCGGGTCTACGAGTACCTGCGGCTGAATAAGGAGTTCACTATCCGGGCCGCGGCCGGCCTCGCGCGACTCTCGCCGATCAAGAACCTCCTCGAGGTGTCCGAGACCAACTGGCGGGCCTTCGTGCTCTCGCTGCAGAACTCGATCGAGTCGCAGACCTCGGTCAGCGACCTGGCGTCGGTGCGGGTGCCGGTCGAGGTGGTCTACGGATCGCTCGATCCCTTCCTGACACCGTCGGGCATCCGGGTGGTCGAGCAACTGCGCGGCGTGACGGTGCATCGGGTCGACGGCGGCGACCACATCATCCGCCACCGGATGGCGCGGGTCGTCGCCGCCGCCATCGGCTGAGTGCTGCATCCGAACGCCCGAAGGCCCGGCACGCTCGCTCTAGGCTCGAAGCATGGAACAGCGAACCCTCGGCCGCACAGGCCGCACCGTCTCGGTCATCGGTCTCGGCACCTGGCAGCTCGGAGCGGACTGGGGTGACGTCTCGGAGGCGGATGCCACCGCAGTGCTCGACGCCTCGCACGCCGCCGGCGTGACCTTCTTCGACACCGCGGACGTTTACGGCGACGGCCGCAGCGAGACGATTATCGGTGCCTGGCGGGCGGCGCTGTCCGAATCCGACCGCGCGGGGGTGACGGTGGCCACCAAGATGGGTCGCAGGCAGGATCAGCTTCTCGAGAACTATTCGGCCGCGAACTTCCGTGCCTGGAACGATCGTTCCCGCGCGAATCTCCGCATGGACACCCTCGACCTCGTCCAGCTGCACTGCCCGCCAACGGACGTCTACGAGAGCGATGCGGTGTTCGATGCGCTCGACGCGCTGG
>JALYHS010000402.1 GCA_030776385.1 Actinomycetota bacterium | reverse complement strand
TTGCTACGGGCAGCCCATCGACGGCACGGGCCTATCGCTCTCGTGCACTTCGACGCCCACCTCGACACCTGGGACACCTACTTCGGGGCGCCCTGCACCCACGGGACACCATTCCGCCGGGCATCGGAAGAAGGGCTTGTCGCCATCGGGCACTCGGCGCACGTCGGCATCCGTGGATCGCTGTATGACCGGCGCGACCTGCTCGACGACGCCGAGCTCGGGTTCACCTGCATCCATGCCCGCGACCTGGACACGATCGGCGTATCCGGGGTGGTGGACCGGATCCGTGCACGCGTCGGCGACCGCCCGGTCCACGTGTCGATCGACATCGACGTCCTCGACCCGGCCTTCGCGCCCGGGACAGGCACCCCCGAAGCCGGAGGGCTCACCAGTCGCGAGCTCCTCGCGATTCTGCGAGGGATGAGCGAGCTGAAGCTCGTCAGTGCGGACATCGTCGAAGTGGCTCCCGCCTACGACCACGCGGAGGTGACCGCGGTCGCCGCAGCCCACCTCGCGTACGACCTCATCAGCCTTCTTGCGGTGGGCCGATGACGGACCCGGCGGCGGGTACCACCGGAACCAGCGGGGTCGCGGCGGATTCGGTCCTGTGGCCCGGCGGCGCGCGGGCGGCCGCGGCCTTCACCTTCGACGTCGACGCTGAGTCCGCAGTGCTCTGGGGTTCACCGGGGACGGCCGATCGGATGAGCGTCATCAGCCACCAGGCCTACGGACCCCTCGTCGGCGTACCGCGCCTGCTCGACCTGCTCGAGCGCCACGGCATCCGATCAACGTTCTTCGTTCCGGGGTACACCGCACACCGCTACCCCGACATGGTGCGGCGCCTCGTTGACGCGGGGCACGAGATCGCCCACCACGGCTACTTGCACGAGCAGCCGACCCTCCTGACCGAGGGCGAGGAGACCGATGCCCTGGACCGCGGGCTCGATGCGCTCCAGGAAGTCGCTGGTGTCCGACCAACCGGCTACCGCGCCCCGATGTGGGACATCTCCTGGCGGACCCCCGCCCTCCTGGCCGAGCGCGGGTTCCTCTACGACTCGTCGCTCATGGACGCTGACACCCCGTACGAGCTCGCAGCCGGCCGCACCTCACTCGTGGAGATCCCGATCCAGTGGGCACTCGATGACTGGGAGCAGTACTGCTTTCTGCCTGGCATCACCGGGTCCGGACTCATCGAGACGCCCGCGAAAGCCGTCGAACTGTGGCGGGCCGAGTTCCGGGCGCTGCGTGAAGCGGGCGGGTGCTGGGTGTTGACGAACCACCCATTCCTCAGCGGCCGGCCCTCGAGGGCAGCGGCTCTATCCGACCTGATGGCCGAGGTCGTCGCCTGCCGAGACGTCTGGATTGCACCTCTCGGCGAGATTGCCGCCCACGTCCGCAGCCTGAACCTGACACCTCGCTCCTCCGAGAAGCCCGCCCTCTGAGAACAACAGCAACCCGTCGCAGGACAGGACTGCTGGAACAGGCTGCCGTCATCGACGCGAGAGGACGATCTCGGATCGGTTCTCGTGATCCAAGATCCCTGTAATGCCGCCGGTCTCTGCCGCCGAGGCGAGTGCTGCGGGGCGCTGATCCGAGTTCGAGTCCCACCGGGGGGGCTTTCCCCAGCGGTGTCACGGGCCTCCTGAGCGGCACGAGCGGCGGCACGCCTGACAGCTTTCCGTGTGCGCGGGCGGAACACAGCTCTGAGCTCACCCGGGCTGCGGGTAGATCTACCGTGGCGGCACGCACAGTTGGACCGCTCGTTGGAGGGCAAGGTAGCGATCATCATGCGCGGCGGTGGGACCCTTCCGACCCGAGCCCGTCGCCGGCAGCGCCGTCTCTCGCACCGGCCGAACGTCGAGTAACTCTCATTGCTGCACCCGGCCCGCTCACGGACCATCAGCGCTGGGAGGAACCAAGCTCCCGACGCGGCGACTATCGCGCTGGCGGGTGCGGCCACAGCGTGGTCCCCGCGACGTCCTTGGTGAAGCGCGATGCGAGATACGCGTGGCCCCGGACGCTGGGATGCCCGGTCGCCGGGTCGATGATCTCCTGGAAGTTGGAGTCCGTGATCCACCCTTCTTGCAACATGGAGATGTACGGGATGTGGTCCGATCGGGCGACCGCGGCGAGGGCGGCGTCCACCGTGCGATAGGTCGAGGGTTCGGGCTGCACGTCCAGGCCCGGTCCGAGGATCACGATGCGTGTAGCACCGGATCGAGCACGGATGGCGGCCACCGTCGCTTCCACGGCCTGCCTCAAACCCGCGAGGTTCTCGGTCACATCATTGCTGCCGCCCTGCAACACGATCAGATCCGGGTGCGCACCTGCGGGCATCGCCAGCGCACGCTGGACGTAGGTGCCTCCGTCGACGCCGGCTCCGTTCAGATAGCCGGTTCCGCCCGCCGCATCCGTTTCAAGATGGAGCCCGAGTTCCCGCGCGGCGTCCTGGGCCCAGGTTCGGCTCGGGTCCGCACCGTATCCGGTGGTCCACGAATCGCCGATGACGTACATGCCCGGAGCAGTGGAGGCCCGAGAGTGGCCGTGGTCGAGCCTGCCGCCGAGGAGCATCAGTCCGACTGCGACGACCACCAGAAGGAGCTTCGAGCCACTCCTTCGCGTCACGGCTTCACGCTAGTGAGTGGTCGGCAGGGACGTCGACAACCCGACCGTCGACACCCATCGCACCGGGTCGCCTCCGCTGACGTCGCGACGGTCCGGCCGGTAGTCCGCCGAGCCGAGGTCTCCTCGGTATCTGCACTCACGAGGGAAGCATCATTCGACAGCGGTTTCGACGATGGCGATCGACCAGGCCGGCGCCTGCGCTGTGGGCCGGATGTTGTACCGATCCTCATTCATGGGCACAGTCAAGAAG
>JALYHS010000401.1 GCA_030776385.1 Actinomycetota bacterium | reverse complement strand
GTGCACGGCCTGAAGGAGGTAGTTCACGATCCCCTGCGGATCGAGCAGCAGTCGCCACAGCACCGCGATGATCGCGGCGGTGAACAGCCACGGAAGGATGTAGACGACCCGGAAGATCGCCCGCGGCACCGCGCCGAGCAGCCGCGAGTTCAGCATCATCGAGAAGCCGAGCCCGATCACCAGGTGGGCAGCGACACTGGTCACAGTGAATACCAGCGTGTTGAGGGCGGCGTTCCAGAAGTCGGGATTGGTGAAGAGCGAAACGTAGTTGCTGACGCCGGCGAAGCTGGCATCCGTCGTGGTGATGGCTCCGGTGACGACCGAATAGCCGATGACCAGGACGATCGGCACCACCATCAGCGCGATCAGGAGGATCGCTGTGGGAGCGACGAAGCCGTACGGGGTGGCTCTCCTTCCCCATCGGGATGAGCCGAATCGGGACGGGATCCGTCCTGCTCGCAACGCTGTCATGTCAGAACTTTCTCTGGGGGCGAAGGCCGCGCCACAGGTGGTGGTCAACTGTGACGCGGCCGCACTACATCGTGTTCTCCCGCCGGGTCTAGAAGGCCTTCTTCCAGCTCGCCTGCGTGGTCGTGAGCATGTCGCTCACGCTCCCACTCCCATTGAGGGTCTTCTGGAACGCGGTGTCGAAGTCGCGCATCAGCTGGTCGGAGGTGGGGAGCCCGACGAATTCGTTGGCGGGTCGGCCGGCTTGGTAGATCTTGAAGGCCTGCTCGTACAGCGGGTCGGAACCGGTGAAGTCGGGCGTGGCTGTGCTGTTGCCCGGGAAGCCGTGCGCCAGGCTCGAGACGTTGGCGTTGACCTCCTTGCTCATCATGTACTGGACGAACTTCCAGGCCTCGGCTTTGTGCGCCGACTTGTTCGACACGCCGATTCCCCATGAGGCGTACGGGATGCCGCGCTTGCCGCTGTATCCGTCCACCGCGGGAACCGCCGAGATGCTGAACTTCAGCTTCGGGTTCGCCTGGCGGATCGTGGTGATGTGCGCGAGCGAGTCGATCATCATGCCGACCTGGCCGTTGGTGAACTGCGTCACCTTGTCCGGCTCCTGCAGCGTGAAGGTGCCGTCCGCGACGACCTTCGCGTCGTAGAGCGACTTCACGTAGTCGACAGCGCTCTTCACGCCGCTGTTGGTGAGGTCGGGCTGCCCGTTCTTCAGCATGCTGCCGCCCGAGGCCCACAGCCACGACATGACGTCGTTCTGCACGCCGTTCGGGTTGGTGGTGCCGAGTGGGAGGATCCAGCCCTTGGCCGAGGTCTTCGCCGTGATCGCTTTGGCATCAGCCAGGAACTCGTCCCGAGTCGTCGGAGGCGTGCTGATACCGGCCTGCGACAGCAGGTCGTCATTGGTGAAGAGCGGGTAGACGAAGTTGACGACGGGGATCATGTACGTCGATCCATTGATCTTGATCTGGCTCGCCAGCTGGCTGTCGTCGTACTTGGAGTTCTTGATTTCGGTGGTCAGGTTGTCGAGCGCGCCCTGTTTCACCAGGTTGTTGACCCAGGCCCCATCGAGGCCGACCACGTCGGCGAGCGTGCCGGAGACGCCGGCGGTGGTGGTCTGGTCCTGAAGGGAGGAGTACGGCTCGGTGAGGAGCTTGACCGTGATGTTGGGGTTCTTGGCGTGGAACTCGTCGGCGATCTTCTGCAGGTCGCCCTTGGGGAGCTCGGAGCCCCACCACTGGGAGAACTCGATGGTCACCTTGCCATCGGAACTCGCGGATCCTCCGCTGCTGCTGCTGCATGCGGCGGTGAGGAGGACGGCCGTGGTCGCGAGGGCGATCCCTGCGAGCTTGACCCGGCGGCCTCGAGCAACGTTGCTCATGTTCATCCAATCTTCAGTGATTGCGTGGTGGTGGAGGGGAACGGTCTTGCGGTTTTATGCGCTTTTCTGCGCGTGGCTAGATGCTAATACCGCAGATGTGCTGCCGTCAACGCACTAAATGCGGCGACAAATCGCACAGGCCCGGCCGCGAGCCGGTTTTCCTGCGGTTTTCGCCGCATTTTCCCCCCTAGTAAAACCGCAAGTATCTGCGCTGGACCGCACGGTTCTGCTAGAAATACCTCTGTGAGCAATACGGGCACTTTCGTCGGGGATGATCAACTCGTCCGCCTGCCCGCTGGCCGGAAAGCCGAGATTGCGGCGTACGTGGCCGAGGTCGACCAGGTCACCGTCGCCGTGCTGTCCGCCCGCTTCGGGGTGTCAACGGACACCATTCGCCGTGACCTGGACCAGCTGGATGCCGACGGCGTACTGGTGCGCACTCACGGCGGCGCGGTCAGCCGCTCGGCGATGGTCGCCACGGAGAAGAAACTCGACGTGCGGATGCAGCTGCACACCGCCGCGAAGGAAATGATCGGTGCGCTCGCGGCGACCCTCGTCGACAACGCCTCCGTGATCATGATCAACGCGGGAACAACCTCCCTGGCCCTGGCCCGGCACCTGCGCAACCACCGCGAGTTGACGATCGCGACCAACAACCTCCGCATCCCGGCTGAGGTCTCCCCCAAGGCCGTCAACGACCTCTACCTCTTCGGCGGCGCGGTCCGTTTCGCCGGCCAGTCGACGATCGGCCCGGTGAGCTTTCGAGTTGCCGGCCGCAGCAGCGACCTCGAGCTGCGCTGCGACCTCGCCCTGATCTCGGTCGGCGCCGTGTCGATCGACGGATACTCGACGAGCAACGTGGCCGAGGCCGTGATGATGGGCGAGATGATCTCGCGCGCCGCACGGGTCGCCATCCTGGCGGACTCCTCGAAGTTCGGCCGCCCACTGTTCGCCCAGGTCGCCGAGCTCGGCAACGCCGACTACCTCATCACCGACGTGGAGCCGCCCGCCGAGATCTCCTCCGCGCTGCACCGCAACGGGGTGACGGTGATGTTCCCCTCAGCGGACGGCGCGAGCACCCCCATCCATCCGGTCTGATCCCACCCCGAAAGCAGCCGAAGATGCCGCATCGCACCGTTGCCCTCGCCCCGCTCGTGATCGGAGC
>JALYHS010000400.1 GCA_030776385.1 Actinomycetota bacterium | reverse complement strand
GCCGGGCGCCAGGCGATGCGTCCACTGGTGGTCGAGATCGGTCGGGCCGTTCAGGATGAGCGCGAGTCCGTTCGCCCCGTCGCGGAGCGCGTCGAGCTCCCACCGCCACGCGCCGTTGTGCTCGAGTTGGAAGGCCAGGCTGCGCCCGCTGCGGGTGTTCGCGAGCACCGCCGTCGGCAGCCAGGTGCCCGAAGACCAGGTGGACGTGCTCACGGTCGAGAGCGTGCCGCGGTCGTCGTGGTGGTGGAAGTCGGTGTTGATCGACGCGAGTCCGGCCGGACCGGAGACCCTGAGGGCGCTCCAGCGTCCCTCCGCGCACCAGTCCGAGCGACCACGCCAGAGCTCGACGTCGTCGATGGCCTCGCCCGCGTCCAGGAGGGCGGAGGTGGCGAAGGAACTGACCGACTGCAGCACGTGCTCACGTCCGCCGATGTTCTGCACCTCGGTCCAGGTCTGAAAGGCCGGGATTCCGGGCCTCTGTACGAATACGGAGGTCAGGCGAAGGCCGGTGAGCGGGTCGGCCTGGGTGATCCGCAAGGTCGAGACTCCGGACTCGACCACCACCTTGTGCTCGACGAACCGGAGGCGTCGGCCGACGCCGCTGTGGCTCATCCGGATGTTGGAGAGGGCGCGCCCCTCGCCCAGCACCATCAGCTCGACGAGAGGCTGGAACCGCTCGACGAGCTCCCCGGGAACGAGCGCATCCAGAATGACGGCACCGTCATCCGGAGCACGGAAGGTCAAAGCGAGGCCGGAGTCTCCCCAGTTGAAATCACGCACGGACACAGTCTGCCCGGTCGACGACAGACGTCGTGACATCCGCAACGCGCGACACCGGCCAATGGTGGAGATGGGGGGAATTGAACCCCCGTCCATCGCTGTGAGCCTGCGCCTTCTCCGGGCGCAGCTCGTGAAAGGCGTTCTGCTCGGCTCCGATCTTTGCCACGAGCATCTAGATCGACGAGCCCAGTATCAGTGAAAGTCCCGATCAGCCCTGAAACACAACTGACCAGCAAGCCCTCTAGATGACGCCAGGGTCCGGGGCGAAGGCAAACCCGGTCTGACGGACGTTCTGAGCTCTACTGCTTACGCAGCAAGAGCAACGTCGGTGCGCTTGAGATTGGCACCTGTTGTTTGCGGGGATCGTTAACGAGATAACCCTGCATCCTCGGCCCGCTTCTCGCAGTTTCGCAGGCGATGTCGAAACCGATCATCCCCATGAGCACTGCACCCGTCCCGTCGCCCGAGGGCGATGTGGGGGTACAGGGGCCGTTGTCGCGCGCTGTGGAGTTGTCAAAACTGCAGCCTTTCGGATGCAGCCTCTCATCATACGACGACATTCTGGTTTCACGCGCAAAATGCCCGCCGTGCTGCCCGTTCCGGCTACGGAAGAATCGGCACCGGAATGGGCGGGACCGGAGTTGGCGGCAATGGAGTGGTCGTATCGGTCGGCGTCGGAGTCGGCGTCGGAGTCGGCGTCGGAGCGGGGCTGGCCGTCGTCGGATCCGGCGTCGGAGTGCTGCTCGGGGTCGAAACCGGCGATGCGGGCGATGCCGGCGTGGAAGGCGTGCCAGGATTCGTCGATCCTGTTGAGCCCTTCGTTCCCGACTTCTTCTTCGTCGTCGTGCCGTTGGCATTCGAGGGTCCGGCCGACACCGTCGCCGACGGCTGCGGGATCGGGACCTCGGACGTTCGCGCGGGGGTATCCGGCGCGGTGTCGATCGTTCGACCCGAAGGCGTCGTCACCCCGGTCGTCGGATGGTCGCCCGCCGGAGTGAGATCCAGAACCCCGCTCGATGCGGTCCCGGCCAGGGCCACGAGTACCGCAGCTGCCGCGGTGATCGGCCACAACTGAAGCAGGGTGAGGGGCCGTCGCTTCCGCTCGGACTCTGGCTCGGACTCGCCGGCGAACTCATCGGGTACCAAGGCGTCACCGACAGAACGTGAAGTCGCAGCAGGGGGAGCGACGGCGAGGGACGCGACACGGGGGATCACGGCCCCAGGAACCGGCGTGGCCAGAACCGACCCAGCAGTGTCTCGTGGCTCCGACACGCCCACAGGCGCGCGAAGCCCGCCAGGAGCCGCCGCGCCGGCAGCCAGCGCCGCGGCGAAAGACCCGCCGTCGCGCAACCCCGCGACGACGACGGGAACCCTCAACTCCGCCGTCAGCATCTCGGCGAGCAGCGGAGTCGGCGCCGCCGTCCCCGTCAGGATCAGCTGGTCGATGCCGCCCGTCGAGGCCGCGGAGTCGCTGATCGCCGACAACAAAGCGGGAAGGGCCATGGCGAGGAGCAAGGCGGCCGCCGCCTGAAACTCCTCACGTTGCACCTGGATGACCGCAGAGCGACCCGGGAGACTCACCGGTACGATCGCGGATTCCTCGGAACACAGCTTCTGGCGCGCGACATGCACCGCGTCGCCCAGGGCGATGAATGCCGCCTGCAGAGCGGGATCGTCGTGAGAGCTCGGAAGTCGACCGGGCAGCTTCGC
>JALYHS010000399.1 GCA_030776385.1 Actinomycetota bacterium | reverse complement strand
TCGTCGCACTGACCGCCCGTGAGACGGGAACACGCCTCCGCTCACTCCGGGTGGGGCAGGACGAGACGCGTGGTCTCCTGGCCACGATCGACGTCGACGGCGATCCGCGGGCCATGCGGGCCGCGCTGGGCGAATACACGTTCGCGACCGAGTTGACCGGCGTCGGTCCTCGAGAAGAGTGAAGACACCGATGGTGGAAGAACCAGGACTCAGGCCCGAAACCGAGACGGATGTGTTGATCGTGGGAGGAGGGCCCGTTGGGATCGCGCTGGCGATCCTTCTCGCGCAGAGGAAGGTGCGGGTCACCGTGGTGGAACGTCACCCCGCCCTGTACGCACTTCCCCGCGCCGTGCACTTGGACGATGAGGTCTACCGCATCCTGCACGATCTGGGAGTCGGGCGCGAGTTCGACGGCATCAGCATCCCCGGACTCGGTCTGCGTCTCGTCGACGGCAGGCAACGAGTTCTCGCTCAGTTCGAGCGAGGCCAGTCGAAATCCGGATTGCCCCAGGCGAATATGTTCGATCAGCCGGAGTTGGAACGACTCCTGCGGGCCAGACTCGCTGAGTTCTCCACAGCCAGGCTTATTGAGCACACCGCGTTGGTGTCCTTCACCGACGACGCCGACAGGGTGCGCGCGCAGCTGCGCCACGTCGGTTCTGACAGCGCCGCGGAGATCAGTGCGAGATATCTCGTCGGGTGTGATGGCGCGAACAGCACGGTTCGAACTCAACTCGGGGTGCAGAACACCGACCTCGGATTCGACCAGCGTTGGTTGATCGCCGACATCCGAAGCTCTGAGCACATCGGGGATTGGGACGGTGTGCACCAAGTCTGCGATTCTGCTCGAGCGGGGACCTTCATGCGTGTCGGCCTCGACCGATACCGCTGGGAGTTTCAGCTCCGCGACGACGAAGACATGTCGGCATTCACGGATGTCGCGTCCCTGCGCGGCTTGATGGACCCGTGGATCGGGCACCTGGCCGACACCCAGCTCGAGCTGATCCGGTGCGTTGAATACACCTTCCGCGCGCGAGTCGCCAACCAGTGGAGGGTCGGACGAGTCATGTTGGCGGGCGACGCCTGCCACCTCATGCCCCCGTTCATCGGTCAAGGTTTGGGAGTCGGACTGCGCGACGCGGCCAACCTGAGCTGGAAGCTCACGGCTGCACTGACGTCGAGCCGGCCGGATCTTCTCCTCGACTCCTATCAAGCAGAACGCCGACCTCACGCGGTTGCGTTGGTGAAGCGAGCGGTACTCATCGGCTCGCTGATGACCGGAGGAGGGAGGCTCGCCAATGCCGCCCGGCGGATCGTGGTGCCGATAGCGGGGATGCTGGCGGCCCGCTTCGGTGACACGATCAGCAGTACCTCACCGCCACTGGTTCCGGGCCCGCTCGTGATGTCCGACTCTGCGAGGAGAGCCCGTGGCACCCTCATGCCCCTGGAACGAATCACCACCCTCCAGGAATCCTGCTTTGTGGACCAGATGATGGGGGGAGGATTCGGTTTCATCGCCCTCGACACCATCGACTCGGCGGAGCTCGCGAGAGCGCGTACCGAGTTGCCCGTCGTCCTGGTGTCACACCGATCGGACGACCCGGGCGAGCGCGCGCTGGCACTCTGGCTGATCCGCTTGAAAGCCACGTGCGCGCTGATCCGCCCGGATCGGGTGGTCATGGCCATCGGCCGTGCACCGCACCAGTTGCTCGAGCATCCGCGCGTCCGTGCCGTACTTCCCGAGCGTGTTGGTTCGCTCGACGATTCCGCTCGGGTCCAGGTTCCGAGAGCAGCTCAATGATCGCGCTGTGGGCCACTAACGCGATACTCGCGCTCACGTTTCTCCTCACCGGCGCTCGCCTCGTGGTTCTTCCGAAAACCACCCTCGAGAAGACCGGTGCACACTGGGTGACCGATGTTCCCACTGCCGCAGTCAAGTTACTCGGCGTCGGGCAGTTGCTGGGCGCGGTCGGACTCGTCCTCCCGCTCGCTACCGGCAACGCCCCAGTTCTGGTTCCGGTCGCGGCAGCCTGCCTCCTGATCGTGATGGTCGGCGCGACAGTTGTTCATGTCAGGCGACATGAGAACCCGATCCTGCCGATCATCACGGGGGCCGTAACGCTTGCAAGCTTCGCGCTTGCCGTGACCTTCTTGCCCGCAGCGTGATGTGAAAATGGGGCAGTCCCGGGCATTTCCCTTCGCCCCGCTACGATCTGCTCATGCGCAGGACGTTCGCACAAGGCCTCAGGGCTGAAAAAGGGGAACGTGTACTGATCCTGTCCGCGGGGATCGGATCGGGGCATAACAGCGCCGCGGCCGCGGTGGAGCAGGCGGCCCTCGCACGCGACGACATCGACGAAGTGCGGGTGGTGGACGTGCTGCAGGAGAGCAACGTGCTCTACCGCGACCTGCTCGGGAAGGGCTACTTCGCGCTGGTCGAAGGCGTGCCGTGGCTGGTGGACTGGGGTTACGACGTCAGCGACCAGCCGTTCCGACGCCGCGGCCCGATCGACCCCTGGACGCGGGCGAACGCATCCCCGTCCATGAGCGAGATCAAGCGGTTCCGGCCGACTGCCATCATCTGTACCCACTTCCTTCCGGCCCAACTGGTGGCGTCGCTGCTGCTGCGCGGCGTCATCGATGCGAGGACCGCTGTGGTCACCACGGACTACGACTTCCAGGGGCTGTGGCTCACGAGTGCCTTCCACGCGCTCTTCGTGGCGAGGGAGGAGGGGAGGGTGCAGCTCACTGCCCTTGGCCTGCCGCCTGACCGCGTGACCGCCGCCGGCATCCCGATCAGTGCGCCAGAAGAGCGTGCACTCGAGCGCCCCCCCGAGGGACCGCCGATGCTGCTGATCTCGGCTGGCGCGTCCGGAGGCGACTACGCGGTGGCAGTGGTGCGGCAAACGCTGCACATGCGCTCCCCGTTTACCGCCACCGTGGTGTGTGGACGCAACGAAGAGCTGAAGCAGCGCATCCAGCGGCTCGTGGCGCCGGCCGGAGATCGGTACCGTGTGCTCGGGTTCACCCCCGAGATGCCCCAGCTGCTGCGTGACGCCGACCTGTTCGTGGGGAAGCCGGGCGGGCTGTCGGCGTCGGAGTGCATGGCTGCAGGGCTCCCGATGGTGCTGGTGAACCCGATCCCCGGTCAGGAGGTGCGCAACGGCGACTACCTGATGGAGCAGGGAGCTGCTGTCCGCTGCAACACCCCATCCACGATCGGCTGGAAGATCGACCAGGTGCTCGGCGAGCCCGGACGTCTGCAGCGCATGCAGGCGGCGGCGCAGCGGATTGGCCGCCCTCGTGCTGCCGCCGACGTGCTCAGCGGACTGCTGGATGGTTCGTCCCGCCCGCTCGTCGTGACCCGCGCCGCCCAGAAGTCGATCCTCGCAGCGAGCGAACAGCGCCTGATCGCGAGTGATCTGACCGGTCCCTCCTCGCTGGTGCGCCTGATCGACCGAGCCGCTGGCGGCACGGTAGCGCTGCTACAGGTCGAGGAGCTGGTCGAGCTGCAGAAGCGGTACGCCGACGCCGACGGCAACCTGGTGTTGAAGCATGACGAGTCACGAGCGCCGTTGCGGTGGGAGGCGCGGCGAATGCTCCGCACCGTGCTGGGGGAGGACCGGGCGCTCCCGGTCCGCGTGGAGGCGCTCGCGCACATCCCAGATCAGCCCGTCTGAAGCCCGTCCGCGACGGCGGGCCGCAGTCGGTGCGCGCCCTCCCAGCTGCTCGGGCTGTGTTGGGCGGCGAGCACGGCCCACTCGCCCGGGCGCGGTGACCAACGCCGGGTCTCCGGATCGCGTTGCAGTGTGGGCCCGGCATCCAGCCGGACACTCACGACCGTCTCGGTGCGGGGCGGCAGTGTCACCTTCTCAAACCCCAACAGCTGAGCCACCGGCCGCTCGAGCGACACGTCCGCCGCGTAGACCTGCACCACCGTCGAGCCCTCGCGGTCGCCGGTGTTGGTCACGAGCACGTCCGCGCTACCGCCCGTGTCGTCGAATCGGTGCTCGAGCAGCCGGTGCTCGATCGTCGTGTAGCCGAGACCGAATCCGAACGGGAACGCGGCCGCGTGTCCGTTCGCGTCGAGCAGTCGCTGACCCCACCTGTCGTCGTAGACGACGGACTTGGCGGCGCTGTCGAACGGGGGAAGGTGCGCGACATCCCTCGGCACGGCGAACGGCAGTCGCCCACCGGGCTCCGCCTCGCCGCTGAGCACGCTCGCCAGCGCGTGTCCGCCCTCCATTCCGCCGTACCAGGCGATCAGCATGGCGGGTACGCTCTCCCGCCAGGTCTCCGTCAGAATCGCGCTGCCGCCGACAAGAACAACGATCGTCCGCGGGTTTGCGGCGGCCACCGCCCGAATGAGTTCGACGTCGGACGGGCGCAGCTCGAGCGAACTGCGGTCGCCACCGCGGACGAACCGCGAGGCCAGGTGTGCGAGACCGACGAGCAGCCGACGAAGTGCACCCGAGTTGAACGCCCTGCCGAGCACGCCCACCTCGACCCCACCGGTGACGACCGATTCGCCCTCGTCGTGCTGGTCGAGGCCGACGACCACGATCGCCGCCTCCGCGCCGGCTGCGGCTGCGGCCGCCGCTCCTGCGCTCGGCCCGGATGCGGTCGTGATC
>JALYHS010000398.1 GCA_030776385.1 Actinomycetota bacterium | reverse complement strand
GTTCCTGCTGATCGACGGTCGTGGCATCTGGCACTGGCTCGTCAAGCTCTTCCCGGTGCGGGCGCGCGCGGCCATGATCGGCGCGGGCGAGGCCGGCTGGATCACGCTCACCACCTTCGTGAAAGTGCAGATCTTCGTCGCCTTCGTGGATGCCGTCGGCATCGGCTTGGGCGCATTTATTCTGGGCCTGTTCACGGGCGGGTTCCCCCTGGTGATCCCGATCGCGATCGCGGTCTTCCTCGGATCCTTCATCCCGCTGGTCGGCGCCGTCGCCACCGGAGCGATCGCGGTCTTCGTGGCCCTGGTCTACCTCGGTCCCGTTCCCGCGCTGATCATGCTCGGCGTTGTCATCCTGGTCCAGCAGCTCGAAGGGCACGTGTTGCAGCCCTTCGTCATGGGCAACGCGGTGAAGGTGCATCCGCTGGCCGTCGTTCTCGCTGTCGCGACGGGCGCGCTCATCGGTGGCATTCCGGGCGCGCTGTTCGCCGTCCCGCTCGCCGCGACCCTCAATGTCATGGTCGGCTACGCGGCGCGCGGGGACTGGCGAGTGAACCCCCACCCGAGCGTCAGCGATGTCGTTCCCGCCACGAAAGGCCCCCGGCGTGCCCGAAGCAAATCCTGAGTCGATGGGTGTGGTCTCGACGGGCTCGACCAGCGAGATGGTCTCGGTGGGCTCGACCGGCTCGACCAGCGAGATGCGCGCGACCGGCGGGGTGGCGATGCCCGGGCCGACGCTCGCCGAGATCCGGGAGGCGCGGGTGCGGGTCGCGGCGGTCGTCACGACAACGCCGATGGAGAACTCGCGGTTCCTCTCCGACACCCTCGGTCAGCGCGTTCAGCTGAAGGCCGAGAACCTGCAGCGAACCGGCTCGTACAAGATCCGCGGCGCGTACAACCGGATCGCGCAGCTGAGCGACGCGGACAAGGCACGCGGCGTCGTCGCGGCCTCGGCCGGCAATCACGCGCAGGGCGTCGCGCTGGCCGCCCGGGAGCTGGGCATCCACGCCACGATCTTCATGCCGCTCGGAGTCGCTCTGCCCAAACTGCAGGCCACGCGGGGCTACGGCGCGGATGTCGTGCTGCACGGCAGCATCGTCGACGAGACACTGCAGGCGGCCGCCGAGTTCGCCGAACGCACCGGCGCCGTGCTCATCCCGCCCTTCGATCATCCGGATATCGTGGCCGGCCAGGGAACCCTGGCTCTCGAGATCCTCGAGCAGGTTCCGGATGTCGAGAACATCGTCGTCCCGATCGGCGGCGGCGGACTGATCTCCGGTATCGCGACGGTGTTCGCCCAGCTCGAGCCGGAACTCGGCCGCCACGTGCGCATCATCGGCGTCCAGGCCGCGAACGCGGCCGCGTATCCTCCCTCCCTCGCTGCGGGGCATCCGCAGGCCATTGCGACGCTGCCGACGATCGCCGACGGGATCGCGGTCGCGCGACCCGGTGCGCTCAACTTCGAGATCATCAGCCGAGCCGTCGACGAGGTCGTCACGATCGAGGACGATGAGACGGCGAAAGCGATCGTGGTGCTCCTCGAACGGGCCAAGCTCGTCGTCGAACCGGCGGGGGCAGTCGGGGTCGCCGCACTGCTCGCCGGGAAGATCGAGCTCGACGGTCCGACGGTCGTGATCCTCAGCGGCGGCAACATCGACCCGATGATCATGGAACGCATCATCAGCCGAGGACTCGCCGCATCCGCCCGCTACCTGATCGTCAGCATCCCTCTCCCTGACCGCCCCGGCCAGCTCGCTCGGATCGCCGAAATCATCGCCGAAGCGAATGCCAACGTCGTCGAGGTGATGCACACCCGGCACGGTTCGGGCCTGCAGATCAGCGAAGTCGAGATCGAGATCAGCATGGAGACGCGCGGCGCCGAGCACGCAGAGCTCGTGCTGCAGCATCTGCGCGACGAGGGATACCGGCCGCAGGTCGAGCTGTAGCCGGCGGGAGCGCCACGTGGATGATGTCTCGGCGCGGGTGGTCTCGACAGGCTCGACCAGCGAGACGACGGGCTCAGCCCTTGTAGGGCTCGACCGGCTCGACCAGCGAGACGACGGGCTCAGCCCCTGTAGGGCTCGACCGGCGTGACGGCGAAGCTCAGCCCTTGTAGGTCTCGACCTTGGTGACCTTGACGGCGATCTCGCGGCCATTCGGCGCGATGTACTTCGTCGACGCGCCGACCTTGAGGCCGAGGATGGCCTGGCCGAGCGGGCTGGATTCCGGGTAGACGTCGACGTCGCTCGAGTCGTCGGCGATCTCGCGACTTCCGAGCAGGAAGGTGCTCTCGTCGCCGGCGATGGTGGCGGTGACAACCGTGCCGACCTCGACGACGCCGTGGCTCTCCGGGGGTTCTCCGACAGTGGCATGACGCAGCAGCTGGGTCAGCTGGCGGATGCGGGCCTCGATCTTGCCCTGCTCGTCCTTTGCGGCGTGGTAGCCGCCGTTCTCCTTGAGGTCGCCCTCTTCCCGAGCCGACTCGAGCTTCTTCGCGATATCGAGTCGCGCGGGACCGCTGAGTTCCTCCAACTCGGCGGACAGCCGATCGTAGGACTCCTGGGTCAGCCAGGTCGTGGCAGCGGTCTCGGTCATAGCTATTCAGCCTAGGACAGCCAGCAGGAGCCGATCGAACCGGTCTCAGCCGGTTCCGAGGTTCGCACACGCTCGGTGAACACCCGATTGCGGTCGGGGACGGCCGGCAGTGCCACCACTTTCCACCCGACGATCGCGAACTTCTCATTGAGGGCTTGGATGCTGCAGCTCACCTTCGTCCCCGGATCCGCGCTGACCTGCGAGCGGATATCGATCGTGTGCGAGTCGACGATGGTGTACCCGACATCCTGCGTCTCGATGGAGGCCGTCGCCCCGAACAGCCCCACCCAGAGCACCCACGCGATGGCGACCAGGAGCACGCCGGATCCCGCGATGATCGCGACCGTGCGCGTGCGGAAGCGGCGGCCGCGGGTGTTGCCGTAGCGCGCATCCAGTGCCGTGCTCATCGATCCTCGGTTCTGTCCCAGCTGCAAGCGGGTTACCCTGGTTGCAAGGCTACCGAAGGGCTCCTGATGATCTGGCGATTGGTGGACGCGACGCCGTCCCCGGTGCCGACGTCGAACGTCGCCGACGATCTGGTCACGCCGGGGGTGTGGGGCTTCGTGATCACCGCGTTCATCATGATCGCCGTGATCCTGCTCATCATCGACATGGTTCGGCGTCTGCGCCGACTCAACTACCGGGCCGAGATCCGCCAGCGGCTCGACGACGAAGCCCAAGCCGAAGCGGCGTCTCACACCCCATAGGTGCTACACCCCGTAAACGGGATGCAGCACCAGGAGCAGGATCGCCGTCCAGTGGCAGAGGAACGCGATCACCGTGCACGCGTGGAACAGCTCGTGGAATCCGAACACCCCCGGCTTCGGATTGGGGCGCTTGAGCGCGTAGAACACCGCGCCGGCCGTGTAGGAGAGCCCACCCACGACCACCAGGATCATGGTGGCGACGTTCGCCGCGACCAGGTCGCCGATGTAGAGGATCGCGCCCCAGCCGAGCAGGATGTAGAGCGCCACGTAGAGCAGCCGCGGGGCCTTCAGCCAGAAGATGCGGAAGGCGATGCCGAGCAGCGCGCCCGTCCAGATCACCGAGAGCAGCACCACGTTCTTCGGGAACACGAGCGCGTTCACGGCGAGCGGCGTGTATGTGCCCGCGATCAGCAGGAAGATGTTCGAGTGGTCCAGCCGCCGGAAGAGCGCCAGCGTCGTCGGGTTCCAGTTGAAACGGTGATAGACCGCCGAGATACCGAACAGCAGCAGAGAGGTCGCCATGAAGATGGCTGAGCTCACCTTCGCGGTGGCCCCATCCGCCAAGCAAATCAGAACGATTCCGGCGGCGATGGCGACAGGGAAGGTGCCGGCGTGGATCCAGCCCCGCCAGCTCGGCTTGACGTCGTACGGAGGGTGCTCGATCTCGTCGTCGAGCAACGGGATGTTGGGGAGCGTGACCGCCTCGTCGTCGACGTGCGCATCGGTCATGGCCCGATCTTAGGCGTCGCACCTGGCTGCCCGGCGGGAAGTTCGCGGGTTCGAGAGGACTAATCTAGCGGGGTGGCTGGGAGGAGAAGCGAGGGTCGACCCGGCCTCCTGTACGGGCTCTATCAGGCACGGTTGCGTCGCCAGCTGACGGGTGCGCCGCTCCCGCACCACATCGCGATGATCATCGACGGCAATCGCCGCTGGGCCCGCGAACGGGCTCTCGAGACGGCGGCTCACGGACATCGTGCCGGCGCCGAGAAGATGCGCGAGTTCCTCGGCTGGTGCGACGAGCTCGGCGTCCGCGTGGTGACCCTCTACCTGCTGTCGACCGACAACCTGACGGGCCGCTCCAGCGAGGAGCTCGAACAGCTTTTCGAGATTATCGGCGACCTCGCGACCGACCTGGCCGCCGAAAGCGAGTGGCGCATCCAGCACGTGGGGACCACCGATGGCCTCCCCATCGAACTGATCGACCGGCTTCAGGATGCTCAGCGCGCCACGAGCAAGTGCACCGGGCTTCACATCAACCTGGCCGTCGGCTATGGGGGCCGCCGGGAGATCGCGGACGCCATGCGCAGCATCGTCCGCAGCCACGGCGACGACGGCGGCACGATCGACGACCTGGCCGCGATCCTCACGCCCGAGCTCATCGCGCAACACCTTTACACGCAGGGGCAGCCCGATCCGGATCTCATCATCCGCACCTCCGGCGAGCAGCGACTCAGCGACTTCATGCTCTGGCAGAGCGCCCACAGCGAGTTCTACTTCGTCGATGCGCTCGGTCCCGACCTGCGCGAGGTCGACTTCCTGCGTGCGCTGCGCAACTATGCGACGAGGGACCGCCGCTACGGGCAATGACATGATGATCGGATGCCCTCGTCTTCACTGAGCATCCCGCCGATGTCGCTCGACGCCTACGTCGCTCGCTTCGAGGACGAGCCGGGATATCTGGACTTCGCACGCGTCGGCCCGGTCGGTCGCACCGTGCAGGAGGAGGTTGCGCTTCAATTCTCCACCCTCGCCCGCGGACGCTTCGGCTCGCTCGCCGCCGTGATGAATCAAAACACCCGAGTGCAGTCCGCCGTGGCGGCGCTGACCGGATTCCGGCCCGACCAGGTCGTGTTCCAGCCGAACACCAGCCAGGGCCTCATGCACGCGATGTTCGGGATCACCGGCGGCGTCGGGATGTCACCCGCCGAGTTCCCCAGCGTCACCTTCGCCGCCGTGCGAGCCGCGCAGGCGCTCGGCGTGCTCACCCCCAACTGGCTCGAGACCGACCACGGCCGGGTGACTCCTGGCAACCTCCGCGAACAGCTGGACGGCTCGATCGTCGCGGTCGCGGTCAGTCTGGTCGACTTCCGCACCGGCTATCTGGCCGACCTGGAAGGCATCCGGCAGGTGATCGGCGACCGCCTGCTGATCATCGACGCCACCCAGTGCTTCGGGGTCGTGGATGCGCCATGGTCGCTCGCCGACGTGATCGTCTCCGGCGGGCAGAAGTGGCCGCGCGCGGGCTGGGGCACCGGATTCCTCGCCCTCAGCGATCGTGCCCGCGAGCACCTGACCCCGGTGTGGTCCGGGTTCAGCGCAACCGACGTCCCGGGCACGCCGATGGACTCGGTCCCCGAGCCGACGCGCACGGCCGCCGCCTTCCAGGTGAGTCATCCCGATCCGATGGCGCAGGCGCGGTTCGCGGCATCTCTTGAGGAGATCGCCGCCGTCGGCGTCGGCGCCCTGAACGCGCGGATCGCCCAGAACGTCTCCCGGATCATCGACCTGGCCGACGAGTTCGCCCTGCCGGTGGTCTCGTCGCGCGCGGAACCGGAGCGTGCGGGAATCGTCGTGCTTGAGCCGGCGCGCGACCAGCTCACCGTGCTCGCCGCGTCGCTGCACAACCACGGCGTCACCGCCATGTTCCGCCAGGACCGGGTGCGGCTCAGTCCGCACGCGACCACCGACGAGGAGACCTTCAGCATGCTGAAGGCGGCGTTCGTGTCGTTCGGGACCGCGACATCCGTCTAACCCCGCATTGGGGTCAGGGATTCATGCATACGTAACACGCCGGGGTGCGTGTCGAAACGTGAGCGTCACGCGGGTGGGGTTAGCTTCAACTCATCGGACACGGCGTCCGATCGGAGCGGCCACACAAGTTCGCCCCGCAACCACCGGCCGCTCCGCCAACTGGATCCGGATGGCATTCGTGCCACTCGGGGATGGAGTGGTAGTGCCAGCGCTCAACGAACCCCTGCAGAAGTCCGCGAACCACACGACGCAGAAGCAGGGGGAGCGCACATACGTGCTCGACACCTCCGTGCTCCTGAGCGACCCGAAGGCGATGTTCCGCTTCGCCGAACACGCGGTCGTGCTCCCCGTCATCGTGGTGAGTGAACTCGAAGCCAAACGGAACGACCCCGAGATCGGGTTCTTCGCCCGCCAGGCACTGCGCAACCTCGACGAACTCCGGGTGCTGCATGAGCGCCTCGACTTCCCGATCGCCGTCGGAGATGGCGGCGGCAGTCTGCGCGTCGAACTCAACCACTCCAACATGTCGGTGCTCCCCTCGGGCCTCCAGCTCGGTGACAACGACTCGCGCATCCTCGCCGTCGCGCTCAACCTGTCGAACGACGGCCTGGATGTGGTGGTCGTCTCCAAGGATCTGCCGCTGCGGGTGAAAGCCGCGTCGATCGGCCTCGCCGCCGAGGAGTACCGCGCCGAGCTGGCGGTGGACTCCGGATGGACGGGGATGGCAGACATCGACGTGTCCGGCGAGCAGATGGCCGAGCTCTACGACCACGACACCATGTCGACCCGGCTGGTGCAGGACCTTCCGATCAACACCAGCCTCGTCATCCACTCGGATCGGGGTTCGGCTCTGGGTCGCGTCACGGGCAAGGGCACGCTGAAGGTGGTGCGCGGCGACCGTGACGTTTTCGGGCTGCACGGTCGCAGCGCGGAGCAGCGGCTCGCAATCGACCTGCTGCTCGACCCCGAGGTCGGGATCGTGTCGCTCGGTGGCCGCGCCGGCACCGGCAAGAGCGCGCTCGCGCTGTGCGCCGGACTCGAGGCGGTGCTCGAGAAGCAGCAGCACAAGAAGATCATGGTCTTCCGTCCGCTGTACGCGGTCGGCGGCCAGGAACTCGGCTACCTTCCCGGCGATGCCCAGGAGAAGATGAACCCCTGGGGTCAGGCGGTCTTCGACACGCTCGGCGCCCTGGTCAGCGAGAACGTGCTCGAAGAGATCGTCGAGCGGGGCATCCTCGAGGTGCTGCCGCTCACGCACATCCGCGGACGCTCACTGCACGACGCGTTCGTGATCGTCGACGAGGCGCAGTCGCTCGAACGCAACGTGCTGCTCACCGTGCTGTCGCGGATCGGATCGAACTCCCGTGTCGTGCTCACCCACGACGTCGCTCAGCGCGACAACCTGCGCGTCGGGCGTCACGACGGTGTCGCCTCGGTGATCGAGACCCTGAAGGGGCATCCGCTGTTCGCCCACATCACTCTGACGCGGTCGGAGCGGTCGGCGATCGCCGCATTAGTTACTGAATTGCTCGAGTCCAACGAGTTGGCCTAGAACAATGCCCTCCCGTCCCAATCGGCCCATTGGGCCGATTGCTGAACTGCTGGAAGGCAACGAGCTGGCGTAGCGCATCCGCGCACGTTGTGAGGGTCGGGAGCCCGCCGCCGGGAAGTGCGGCGCGGCTCTCGGCCCGTCCAGCATCCGCGCGCCCTGCCATGCCCCGGCGACGGGTGTCGTTTTGTCGCCCCAGTGCCGCCGAAGCAACATAACGGCACCCGTCGTGCCGAAGCGGGGCAGAAGTAGCCCGATACGTCAGGGCTGTGGATGACGTCCGACGCAGTCGAGCGTGCTGCAACAGGCTGCGGGGATGCGACCCGCTCCACTCCCTCCCCAGCTTCGGGGACGCGCCATCCGCAGCGCCGACTATCGCGACTTCGGCCTCACGCCCGGCAGGCTGCGACGAAACGACATCACACATCCGTTTCACGGTGTCAGCGCAAAAGATCTCGACATCAGCGACGTCATGGGCCGCTGCCGAGCGTTCGAGCCTCTGCTCCTGCCCGGGCAATTCTTCAGTCATGTCACCGCGGCGATGCTCTACGAAGCACCGCTCCCGTACGCTCTCGACGACCGCCGTCTCGATGTCGCCGTGCTCGACCCGCGCACGCCTCCGCGGGGTCGCGGGGTCCATGGGCACCGAGTCACGGGTGTCGGCGTGCAGTTTCTGGATGGCTTGCCGATCGCCTCACCCGCCGACGTCTGGCGTCAGCTCGGACCTCTGCTTCGTGCCGACGATCTCGTGGCCGTCGGCGACCATCTGGTGACTGGCAGACGGATTCGCGGTGTTCGGGCGCCGGCGCGGGCGAGCCTCGACCAGCTGCGGGATGCCGCCGGCCGTCACTCGGGAAAGCGCGGCGCCGCAACCATCGCCTCGGCCATCGGGCGCGTGCGGTCGGGAGTGGATTCGCGTCGCGAAACCCAGTTGCGGCTTCTCCTCGTCGCGGGGGGACTCCCGGAACCGGATCTCGATGTGGAGGTGAATGTCGGAGGAGGCGTCGTGCTGCACCCTGACCTGAGC
>JALYHS010000397.1 GCA_030776385.1 Actinomycetota bacterium | reverse complement strand
CATCGCTCGACGCGGAAGTCTCCTCGCTGTCCGGGGGAAACCAGCAGAAGGTCGTCATGGCACGCACTCTGCTGTCCGAGCCCAGCCTGGTGATCGCTGATGAACCGACCCAGGGAGTGGATGTCGGCGCCCGCGCCGAGATCTACCGCATCCTGCGCGAGGTGGCAGACGCCGGCATCCCGGTGATCGTCAACTCCTCGGACTCGAAGGAACTCGAGGGTCTCTGCGATGAAGTGATCGTCCTGTCGCGCGGCACCGTCGTCGAGACACTCACCGGTCACGACGTCAACGAGCAGATGATGATCAGCGCCGCCGTCAACTCGACGACGTCCTCGATCTCCACGGACAGGAACGCCTCGGCGCCGGCATCCCGGGCCGGACTGCGCCGATTCATCCAGGGGGACTACGCCCCCTCCGCCCTGCTGGTCGCGGTCGTCGTGCTTCTCGGTGGGTTCATCCTGACGCAGAACGATCGCTATCTCTCTGTCTTCAACGTGAGCACGGTGCTCCTCGCGGTCACGGCGCTTGGCTTCATCGCGCTCGGCCAGACCGTGAGTCTGCTGCTCGGGGGGATCGACCTCTCGGTCGGACCGCTAGCGGGATTCCTGGTGGTGGTTGCATCCTTCTTCGTGAACGACAAGAAGCCGGCCGTCGTGATCCTGGTCGGCCTGCTGCTGATGGTGGTGGTCGCCGTGGCGGTCGGGCTCGTGAACGGATCCCTGATCCGCTTCGCCAAGTTCACCCCGATCGCCGCCACCCTGACGATGTACATCGCCCTGCAGGGGCTGAGCTTCGTGCTGCGCAATGGGCCAGACGGCTACATCAACGCGGATGTGGTCGCGGTCATCCAGGCGACCGTCGGACCGATCCCGGTGGCTTTCATCGTGCTCGTCGCCGTGGCCGTTCTCGCCGAGTTCTTCCTGCGCCGACGTCGCTGGGGCTGGCGCCTGCGCGCGACGGGATCCGACGAGGAGTCCGCTCGACGTGTCGGCGTCCGTGTCAATCGCACGGTCATCCTCGGCTACGTGCTGACCTCGCTGTTCACCGTGCTCGGCGCGGTCATGCTCATGGGCCAGATCGGCGTCGGCGACCCCTCGCAGGGTGTCGGATACACCCTCTCGAGCATCACCGCCGTGGTACTGGGGGGGACGAGTCTGCTGGGCGGCCGTGGCACCTTCATTGGCACCCTGCTCGGCGCGCTCCTCATTACCCAGCTGCTCAACGCGACCACCTTCCTCGGGCTGTCGACGCTCTGGCAGTACGTGTTCCAGGGGCTGCTGATTCTGGTCGCCGCCGTCGCGTACTCCTTCGTGCGAACGCGGCGCCGCTCCGCGAAGGGGCAGAGCTCATGAGCGAGCGGATGCTCGGCCGCACCGTGGTCGTCACCGGTGGTGGATCGGGGATCGGTGCGGGTATCGCGAAAGGAATGGCTCGCGAGGGCGCCAACATCGCGGTCGCCGACCTGAACCTCGAGGCCGCGCAAGCGGTCGCCGACCAGATCGTCGCCGAGGGCGGCGCCGCGATCGCCACGCACGTCGATGTCGCCGACCGCGCGACCGTCGCCGCCGGGATCGCGGCCACGGTGCAGCGGTTCGGCCGGCTCGACGCCTACTTCAACAACGCCGGTATGAACAAGCCGATGCCGTTCCTCGAGATCACCGAGGACAACTTCCTGCTCATTATGCGGATCAACGCGCTGAGCGTGCTGATCGGCACGCAGGAGGCCGCCAAGCAGTTCCTGGCTCAGAAGTCCACGGGCAAGGTCATCAACACGGCGTCGATCGCCGGGAGAACCGGCTTCCCGAAGTTCGCCCCATACAGCGCGGCCAAGGCGGCCGTAATCTCCCTGACCCAGGCGGCTGCCCGCGACCTCGCCCCGCACGGGATCACCGTGAACGCCTTCGCACCGGGCGTCGTGGCAACACCGCTCTGGATCGCACTCGACGCCGATCTCGCCAAGATGGGCGCCGCCGACGCGGGATTCGACTCGATGGCCGCCGACATCCTGCTCGGTCGTCCCGCGCAGCCGGAGGACATCGTGCCGACCGCCATCTACTTGGCCTCGGCCGACTCGGACTACATCACCGGTCAGGTCATCCCGATCGAGGGCGGCATGATCCTGGTCTGACGACCAGCCTGCCGACCACCTGGACACCGCCACCACGAGAGGAACCGCAACATGGGTACAGCGACTTGGGGCACCAATGCCGTCGACTGGGAGGAACGGATCCCGATGGATCGACTCCGGTCCGAGCGGCTGGAGCG
>JALYHS010000396.1 GCA_030776385.1 Actinomycetota bacterium | reverse complement strand
CGGTGAGTCGGAATCGGCTCCGAGGGCTACTACGCCAGGAACTCTGCCAGGTCGGCCTCGAGCGCCGGCTTCGGCTTGGCGCCGATCACGGTCTTGACGACCTCGCCACCGCGGTAGACCTTCATCGCCGGGATCGAGGTGATCCCGTACTTGGCGGCGGTCTCGGGGTTTTCGTCGACGTTGAGCTTCACGATCGAGAGCTTCTCGGAGTGCTCGGCGGCGATCTGGTCGAGGATCGGTCCGACGGCGCGACACGGGCCGCACCATTCAGCCCAGAAGTCGACCATGATCGTCTTCTCCGAGTCGAGCACCTCGCTCTGGAACGTGGCGTCGGTCACATCCTTCGCAGTGGACATCGTTTCCTTCTTTCGTGAACTGAGTGAGAAATCCATTGACTGGAACAGCGAAGAACCCCGAAGGATTCCCGGGGATTCGCGGGGATTCGCGGGGACTAGACGGCGGCGGCCGCGGACGGCGTTGCGGCCAGGGCGAGCAACTCGGGCGAGAGCTCGGCGAGGTACTTCTCGGCGTCGAGCGCGGCCACCACGCCCGACCCTGCAGCGGTGGCGGCCTGCTTGTAGATCGGGTCGATCACGTCGCCCGCCGCGAACACGCCCGCGATGTTGGTGCGCGAACTGCGGCCCTCGACGGCGATGTTGCCCTCCGGGGTCAGGTCGAGCTGGTCGTGGATGAGGTGGGTGCGCGGGTCGGCGCCGATCGCCACGAACATCCCGGTCACGTCGAGGGTCTTCTCCTCGCCGGTCTCGGTGTCGAGTAGGCCGATGCCGGTGACCTTCTCGTCGCCGTAGACGTGCGCGACCTCTTCGTTCCAGAGGAACTGAATCTTCGGGTCGGCGAAGGCGCGGTCCTGCAGGGCGGCCGAGGCGCGCAGCTTGTCGCGACGGTGCACCAGGTACACGGTGTCGGCGAAACGGGTCAGGAAGGTGGCCTCCTCGAGGGCGGAGTCTCCCCCGCCGATGACCGCGACCTTCTTCTGTTTGAAGAAGGCTCCGTCGCAGGTGGCACACCAGGAGACGCCGTAACCCGACAGGCGGGTTTCGTCGTCGAGTCCGAGCTTGCGGTATGCGGATCCGGTCGCGTAGATGAGCGTGAGTGCCTCGTGCACGTCGCCGTTACCGAGGGTGACGCGTTTGACGTCGCCATCCAGCTCAAGCTTCGTCACATCGTCGTACACGATCTCGGCGCCGAACTTCTCGGCCTGCTCCTGCATCTTGACCATGAGATCCGGGCCCATGATGCCGTCGGGGAAGCCGGGGAAGTTCTCGACGTCGGTCGTTTTCATCAGCTCACCGCCGAACTCGACGGAGCTGGCGATGACGAGCGGGTTCAGGTTCGCGCGCGCGGCGTAGATGGCGGCGGTGTAGCCGGCGGGACCCGACCCCACGATGATGACTTGACGCATGTCGTCAGAACTCCTTCAGATGGCCGAAACCCTCGTCGCCGACCAGACAGTACAACGAAGTCTAAGCGCCTCACATTCCCGTCAGGAGCGCCGGAGGAGCCTGCCGAGCGGGGCCGCCAGTTCGCGCAGCTCGGGCACCCGCGCGAGCCACAGCGTCCCCAGATAGACGAGCAGCGTCGCGCCACCGATGAGGATGACCGAGGCGAGCGGACCGAGCTTGCCGAGGTACGCGAAGCCGCTCGCGACCGCGACCGCGCCCGGGCCGATCGGGCTGAGACCGCCGAGTGCCCACAGCACCAGCAGACCTGCAACCGCGGCGGGCAGGGTGGCGAGCGCGTAGACCCCGAAGCGACGGATGACACGGCGCCCGTCGATCCCGCCGAGACGTCGTCGCAGCAGAGCGGTGAGCACGATCGCCTGCACCGTGCCTGCCACCGAGGTGACGATCGCGATCCCGGCGGCGATCGCGGAGGGCGGCAGCAGCAGGACCGTCAGCGCACCTCCCACGAACAGCGTCGATTGCAGCAGTTGCACGAAGAACGGCGTGCGCGTGTCGCCGAGCGCGTAGAAGGTGCGCTGCACCAGGAACTGGGTGCTGAACGGCACCAACCCCAGCAGATAGGCGAGCAGCACCCCGCCGATGCCGAGGATCTCCCGGGTGCCGTGGGCGAAGAAGGCGGCGAAGGGGAGGGCGGCCGCGGCGAGCGCGACACCCGCGCCGGTGACGAGCAGGATGACGATGCGCAGCGAGGAGGAGAGGTCGCCGCGCAGGGAGTCGAGGCGTCCGTCGCGGGCGTGGGCGGACATCCGGGTGAAGTACGGCGTCGCGATCGACACCGCCACGATGGAGTGCGGAAGCATGAAGATCAGCCAGGCGTTCCGGAGCACGGCGACCGAAGGGTCGTTCACGCCGGCCGAGACGGCGACCTGACTTTGCACGATCCCGGCCAACTGGGTGACCAGGATCATGCCGAAGGTCCAGGCAGCGGCGCGACCGGCCGAGCCGAGGCCGACTCCTCGCCATCGGAAGTCCGGGCGGAATCCCAGGCCGGTGCGTCGCCAGAAGAGCAGCAGGATAAGAGCCTGGGCCGCGACCCCGAGGGTTGCGGTTCCAGCGAGCAGGCCCACCTTGGCGGAGTCCCAGCTTGCCGGATCGCGATGCGCTGGATCGACGCCGAACAGCAGGGCGAAGACCAGGATCCCGCCGATCGCAACAACATTGTTGAGCACAGGCGCCCAGGTGAACGGCCCGAACACCCCGCGCGCGTTGAGCACCTCCCCGAGCAGGCTGTACAGCGCGTAGAAGAAGATCTGCGGCAGGCACCAGTACGCGAAGGTCACCGCAAGGGCGACGCCGCCGCCCGTCAGCGCTCGGCCACCCTGCCCGGTGTACAGGGCCACCAGCAGCGGCGCGCACAGCGTCGCCAGCAGCGTCACGCCCAGGAACACGACGATCCCGAGCGTGATCAGCCGGTTGACGAAGGTCTGCCCGCCATCCTGGTGGTGCGCGGCCCGCACGATCTGCGGCACGAGCACGGCGCTCAGCAGGCCGCCGGCGACGATCGCGTAGATATTGTTCGGCAGTTGGTTCGCGATGGCGAACGCGTTCGCGCCCTCGCCGGTTTGCCCGATGACCCAGGCCAGCACGGCGGCGCTGATGAAACCGAGCGCTCGCGACACCAGCGTGCCGGAGGCGAGCACAGCGCTCGCGCGACCC
>JALYHS010000395.1 GCA_030776385.1 Actinomycetota bacterium | reverse complement strand
GATCATCGCGGTGCGCTCGCCGATGTGGTGGATGACGATCCCACTCGGAATGTCGCCGAGAAGTTCGCCGAGCACCAGCATCGCCGCAACGAAACCGGCGAGGGCGAGGGTCGCGCCGAGGTGGCCGGCGATCACGGGGATCACCGGGATGATCGCGCCCTCCCCGGTGGAGAACAGCACGGTCGGCAGCAGAGCGGCGACGGCCACCGACCGCCACCTGAAGGGCTGGGCGACGGCGGAGCTCATGGCTCTGTGAACGTTACGCGAAGGTAGGCTGAACCCCGCCATGATCGATCTCGACCTCAGCGACCAGATCGCGACACTCCGCCAGACGTTCTCCGACATCCGATCGGTGGTCGGCGTCGACAAACTCGAGGCGGAGATCGCCGACCTCAGCGAGCAGGCGGGCGCCCAAGACCTCTGGGATGATCCGGATGCCGCGCAGAAGGTCACGAGCGCCCTCAGCCACCGGCAAAGCGAGCTGGCCCGTATCGAGAGCCTGCAGAGCCGGATCGACGACCTCGAGGTCCTCGTCCAGCTGGCCAACGAGGGCGACGATGCCGAGAGCGCCGAGGAGGCGAAAGTCGAGCTCGCCGCCATCCAGAAGAATCTGGGTGAGCTCGAGGTGACCACGCTGCTGAACGGTGAGTACGACGACCGTCCGGCTGTGATTACGATCCGCTCGGGAGCTGGGGGAGTGGATGCCGCGGACTTCGCCGAGATGCTGATGCGCATGTATCTCCGCTGGGCCGAGAAGCACAAGTACCCCGTCACCGTGATGGACACCAGCTACGCGGAGGAGGCGGGCATCAAGTCGGCCACCTTCGAGATCGATGCGCCGCACGCCTTCGGAACGCTGAGCGTCGAGGCCGGGACGCATCGCCTGGTGCGCATGTCGCCGTTCGGTGCGGCGGGCAAGCGGCAGACGAGCTTCGCGGCCGTCGAGGTCATCCCGCTGATGGAGGAGGCCGGCGCGATCGAGATCCCGGAGGGCGACATCCGCGTGGATGTTTTTCGCTCATCCGGACCCGGTGGGCAGTCGGTCAACACCACGGACTCGGCCGTGCGCCTCACCCACATCCCGACCGGCACCGTCGTATCGATGCAGAACGAGAAGTCGCAGATCCAGAACCGCGCCGCCGCGTTGCGGGTGTTGCAGTCGCGGCTGCTCATCCTGCAGAAGGAGGCCGAGGCCGCCACGAAGAAGGAGCTCGCGGGCACCATCACGGCGAGCTGGGGCGACCAGATGCGCAGCTACGTGCTCGCGCCGTACCAGATGGTGAAAGACCTGCGGAACGACTACGAGGAGGGCAACCCCTCCAAGGTGTTCGACGGCGAGATCGACGGCTTCATCAACGCGGGGATCCGCTGGCGCAAGCGCGACACCTCCGACGACTGAGGCCCGTGCTGGTCGAGTAGGCCAAGGGCCGTATCGAGATCCGGCTGCGGCCTCGATACTTGCCGTCGCCGTCGCGGATGCCGCTCGTCCTTTCCTCCACTCCTCCACAGGGAGCGAATCTCAAAGATCTTGTACTAGTACATATCTTCGAATTCTGCGAAAATCGTCCTATGCCCACCGCATCCCTCACCGTCGCCGAGTACTCGGTGGACGAGGTGCGCGCCCTGAGCGATGCGGACCTGATGGATGCCCAGCGCGGCACCGCACAGACGCGCCGACAGGTGGATGCCATGGCTGCCCTTCTTGCGTCCGAAGTCGCGTATCGCTCGCGACGGGAGCTGGGTTACGAGGGTCTCGCGCAGAAGTCGGGCGCTCGAACGCCTGAGGCTCTGGTGCAGCAGCTCACCGGAGCGACCGCCCGCGAATCGCAGACCATGGTGCGGGTGGGGGAGCTCATCGGTGGGTCGACCCCGCTGGCTCTCGTGGGAGTCGCCGTGCTCAACGGCACCGTCACCCTCGGGGCTGCTGAGGCGATTCGAGCCGGGCTCGGAGCTCTCGATCCTGATGTCCCGGTCGATCTCGTGACCGAGGCGGCGCAGGAGTTGCTCACCCAAGCAGGTACCCTGACGGTGGAACGGCTCGCGGGTCGAGCGCGTGACGCCGCTGCGGCGATCGATGACGAGCGCGTCGCAGACCGCGAGCAGAAGCTGCGCGACGCCCGCTACCTGCGGCTGATGCCGCAGCCCGACGGCATGACTCGCCTCACCGGCATGCTCGACCCGGAGTCGGCGGCCATCGTCGTCGCTGCGTTCGATGCCGCGACGTCTCCGCGACGGGGTGGGCCGCGGTTCGTCGATCCAACGGAGGCCGCCCGAGCTGATGCACTCGTGCGCGACCCGCGGACGACCGAACAAATCGGATTGGACGCCTTCGTCGAACTCATCCGCCTGGGTGATGCAATCGACCCGGCCGCTGTACTCGGCAAGCGCGAGCCGGCTGTGCAGGTGCTCGTCACCGAGCGAGACCTGGCACGAGGCGTCGGTGTGGCCGCGCTCGCAGGCCAGACCTCGCCGATCGGCATCGAGACGGCACAGCGACACACGTGCCAGGCCGGAGTCGTACCGGTGATGTTCGACACGGACGGACAAATCGTGAACGTCGGCCGCGAACAGCGCCTCTTCACGCGCCGACAACGCATCGGGATCGCCGCCCGGGACGGCGGGTGCCGTTTCATGGGGTGCCCGCGTCCGCCATCCTGGTGCGAAGCTCACCACATCGAGGAATGGAAAAAGCATCGCGGCCGAACCGACGTCGCAGACGGTGTTCTGCTGTGCCGGCATCATCATCTGCTGGTGCACAACAACAACTGGAAGGTCACCCGCCAGGGAGCCGAGTACTCGTTCGTGCCACCGCGGTCTCTCGATCCGAGCCAACGCCCGATCGTGGCTCCGGCGAACAGCCCGATCGCAAGCCGACTGTTGGCCCGGCAGACCTCGTGATCAGCGATGCGGCCGGGGTGCGTCAGCGCGGCAGCAGTCGCAGCGTCGCCCCGAGAGGCGCGTCCTCGTTCATCGCTCCGGCGTAGCCGTCGGCGGCGTACTTGGTGAGGAACGTCGCCGAGATCTGTACCTGAACGGCTGCCGCGGCATCCACCTCCTCGAAAGTCACGAGGTGCGACACCCCGCCGCCGGTGACCGCGATCTTCCCACGGCCGGTGGCGAGCACATCGCGGAACCACACGGCACCTCGACCCTTCCAGGACCGCACGTACAGCTCCTCGCCGACACCGATCGACCAGATCGTGCGCGAAGCGCGACGGCTGCCGTCAGCGTCGATCGGAGTGACGTCGACCTCCTTCGCGTCGGCAAGGGCCTGCAGAGTGGCGCGATTCCACGGTTCCGACATCGTTGCCTCCTGAATCTGAGAGTCTGGCTCTCGGGGGTGTCGCGCCCCGCATCCGGATTCCTCGAACCTAGTCTCGTGGTGCCATGATTCGCTTCGACCAGGTCACCAAAACGTATGCCGGAACGTCGCGGCCTGCCCTCAACGGGGTCGACCTCGAAGTGCTGAAAGGGGAGTTCGTCTTCCTGGTCGGCGCATCCGGATCCGGCAAGTCCAGCTTCCTTCGCCTCGTGCTGAAAGAGGAGCGCCCGTCCAAAGGCAAGATCCACGTGCTCGGGCACGAACTCAACAGCCTGCCGAGCCGCAAGGTCCCGTACTTCCGCCGCAGCCTCGGCGTCGTGTTCCAGGACTTCCGGCTGCTCCCGCAGAAGACCGTCTTCGACAACGTCGCCTTTTCGCTGCAGGTGATCGGAAAGAGCAAGGGCTTCATCCAGGAGGCCGTCCCCGACGTGCTGAAGATGGTGGGGTTGGCCGGCAAGCAAGGCCGATTCCCCCATGAACTCTCCGGCGGTGAGCAGCAGCGCGTCGCCATCGCACGGGCCATCGTGAACAAGCCCGCCATCCTGCTCGCCGACGAGCCGACCGGAAACCTCGACTCGACGAACGGCGAAGCGGTGATGGAGCTGCTTCGCGAGTTGCACCGCGGCGGTGCGACGAT
>JALYHS010000394.1 GCA_030776385.1 Actinomycetota bacterium | reverse complement strand
TCCGCCGCGTCCGGCGCCGCCGCCACCTCTGTTCCTCAGGACGGGACCCAGGTGGATCCGACCGCGCTCGCCGAGGTGCTCTTCGCTCGCTGGGCCGACGCCCGCAAGCACTCGCGCGAACTGCTCAAGCGCGACGAGTTCCACTACATCCCGGGCGCCACGATGGCCGAGCACCGGCTGCGCACCTGCGGCCAGCTGAAGCGTCTCGTCGAGGAGGGCGTCGTGCACCGCGCCTTCCCGAAGTCTCTCGGCGGCGAAGAGGATCACGGAGGTAACATCGCCTCCTTCGAGGAACTGGTCATCGGTGACCCTTCGATGCAGATCAAGTCGGGCGTGCAGTGGGGCCTCTTCGGCGCCGCCGTCATGCACCTGGGCACCGAGCGCGCACACGAGCAGTTCCTGCCCGGCATCATGAGCCTCGCCATCCCCGGGGCCTTCGCGATGACCGAGACGGGCCACGGTTCGGATGTTGCGGCCATCGGCACCACGGCCACCTTCGACAAGGCAGCTGACGAGTTCGTCATCGACACTCCGTTCCGCGCCGCCTGGAAGGACTACCTCGGCAACGCCGCGAAGGACGGCCAGGCCGCCGTCGTCTTCGCGCAACTGATCGTCGCCGGCGTGAACCACGGCGTGCACGCGTTCTACGTGCCGATCCGTGACGGCGAGGACTTCCTCCCCGGGGTCGGCGGAGAGGACGACGGCCTCAAGGGCGGACTCAACGGCATCGACAACGGGCGCCTGCACTTCACCGGCGTCCGCATCCCGCGCACCAACCTCCTCAACCGCTACGGCGATGTCGACGAGAACGGCGTGTACAGTTCGGCGATCGCCAGCCCGGGTCGGCGTTTCTTCACCATGGTCGGCACACTCGTGCAGGGCCGCGTCTCACTGGATGGGGCCGCAACGGTCGCCTCCAAGCTGGCCCTGACGATCGCGATCCGCTACGCGAGCGAGCGCCGCCAGTTCGCCGACGGAATCGGTGACGGCGAGGTCGTGCTGCTCGACTACCAGCGCCATCAGCGTCGGCTGCTTCCGCGCCTGGCCACCACGTACGCGATGTCGTTCGCGCACGACCAGCTGCTCGAGAAGTTCCACGGAGTGTTCTCGGGCGAGCACGACACCGACGAGGATCGGCAGGACCTCGAGACCCTCGCGGCCTCGCTCAAGCCGTTCAGCACCTGGTCGGCGCTCGACACCATCCAGGAGGCTCGCGAGGCCTGCGGCGGCGCAGGCTTCCTCGCCGAGAATCGCTTCACCCAGTTGCGCGCCGACCTCGACATCTACGCGACCTTCGAGGGCGACAACAACATCCTGCTGCAGTTGGTCGCGAAGCGGCTCCTCACCGACTACGCCCGACGTCTCGCCAAGCCGGATGCCGCGGCCATCGCCGCATACGCCGGCCAGCAGGCGGGGCAGGCGGTGAGCCGCAGCGGCCTCCGTGCCCTGGGGCAGAAGATCGCCGACTTCGGCTCGACAGCGCGCTCGATCGGGAATGTGCGCGGCGAGGCCGCCCAGCGTCAGCTCCTCACCGATCGCGTGGAGACGATGGTCGCCGCCATCGCGGGGCGCCTCAAGAACGCCGGCTCGCTGGCTCCTGAGGCGGCCGCTGCGCTGTTCAACCAGAACCAGAACGAGCTGATCGAGGCCGCATACGCACACGCCGAGCTGCTCGAGTGGGAGGCATTCTCGGAGCGACTCGGTGTCATCGAGCACGCGGGCAACAAGCAGGTCCTGACCTGGCTGCGAGACCTGTTCGGTTTCACGCTGATCGAGAAGCACCTCGCTTGGTACCTCATCAACGGGCGCCTGTCCGCGTCGCGTGCCGAGTCCATCACCGACTACATCGACGACCGGCTGTTGCCGCGTCTGCGTCCGCACGCGGTCGCCCTGACGGATGCCTTCCAGTTCGCGCCGGAGCACCTCCGTGCCCCGATCGCGACGGGCGATGAGCGCGCGCGGCAGGACGAGGCACGCGCGTACTATGCGGCGCAGAGGGCCGCGGGAACGGCTCCGGTGGAGGAGAAGGCGCTGGCGAAGCAGAAGGCCAAGACGTCCGGCTCGTAGCCTCTACGATCGAGCCATGTCTGTTGCGTTCTGGGTCACGGCCGTCATCTCACTCCTCAGTGCGGGAGTGAGCTTCGCGTTCTCGGTTGCGGCCGCCCGTCGAGGCGCCGGCGCCGCACGGACCTCCGCGCTCTACACGCTGGCGCGGAGCGGGGCGATCCTGGTCGTCGCCGTCGGCTCCCTGTTCGTGCACTCGCTCGGCGTGGTGGCCGCGGTCGCGGGCATCATGATCGTCACCCAGGCGGCCGATGCCGTGATCGGCGTCGTCACCCGCAACCGCGCGGCGACGGTCGGTCCGATCGTGTTCGCCGTGATGAACGCGGCGGCCCTGGTATGGCTGTTGGCCATCAAGCTCCACTGACCGGGCCGCGCCGGCCCCGCTGCGCCGAGCTCAACCGCGCCAGCGCCGATGCGGGCTGTTACTTGTGCGTCGCCTTGGTCACGGCGTCGGTGTTCTTGGCCGCGCGGTCGTTGCTGGCGCGCTTGTCCTGCTTCTCGAGCCGTTTCTCCTTGAGGGTCTTGGATGCCGCGGTCTTCGGGCTGTTCTTGCGAGCGGATTTCTCGGCCATGGGGTGCTCCTGACGTGGGGAGAGTCGCGGTGACTCTGTGTGCTGAGACTACGCCCGACGGCCCCGTCGGAGGCCCTGTGTCTGCTGGCAGATTCACTCGAACCGAACCGAACCGAACCGAACCGAACCCGACGGTCGACTCGGCCGGCGCCGGTCGTTAGCCCGCGAGCAGTTCCTTCAATGACAGGCTCCTGCTCTCAAGCCATCGCGGTGTGCCCTCCGGATGTCCGGCCGGGGGGATCAGCCAGTACTCCGATCGGTTCTGGCCGCGTCTCTCGATTTCCCAGTGGTGGTCGTGGAGGAGCAGGTGGTGGTGTTTGCACAGCAGCACTCCGTCGGCCACATCGGTGCGACCGTGGTCTCGCGCCCAGTGTTCGATGTGATGCGCTTCGCACCAGGACGGTGGTCTCTCGCAGTCGGTCCACAGGCATCCGCCGTCGCGTTCAGCCAGCGCGACGCGTTGTCGCGGGGTGAACAGTCGCTGCTCCCGACCGACGTCGAGGGGGTGTC
>JALYHS010000393.1 GCA_030776385.1 Actinomycetota bacterium | reverse complement strand
CTCGAGACCGTGCGCCCGGGTGATCGGCAGCAGCGATGCCATCTCTCCGACCTGGGACGAGAATCGCTCGACGTCGCGACGGAAACGCTCGTTGCGCGTCTCCGAGCGACTGCGCACTCCCCGGACCAGCGCCACGGAGAGCGGGACGACGAGCAGGAACAGGAGCAGAAAGCCGGGGACTTGAATGGCGACGACGGTCACGGATCCGGCGATCGCCCCGAAAGCGCTGAGCAGAGGGTTCGCGCCCTGCTGAAGCATCAGCTCGACGTTCTCGACGTCTCGGACCACCTTCGTCTGGATGACGGAGGCGCTCGACCTGCTGTGGAAGCCGATCGACAGCTCCTGCAGCCGGTGGGCGAGCCGATTGCGCAGGGACACCCCGAGATCTCGCACCGTCGACATGTAGAGGCGGATGTACACCTGGGCCACCGGATAGTTAAGGCCCACCAGCATGAGGGCGGCCACACCGAGCACGAGCAGCTTCGTCGGGGGCCCGCCGGCGACCACCGTGTCGATGACCTGTGAGGTGATGACCGGGAGCACCCAGATCGGGCTGTCCTTGACCAGATACGCGATGACCGCGATGGTGATCCGACCTCGAGCGGGGCGCAACGCCGCCGCCAGACTGGCCATGGGACGCTCGGCGGAGATTGAGGCATGAGCCTCACCTGAAGGCTTGCTGTACTGTCCCACGATGTCATCATAAATGGCCGTCCGGACGTTGCTCCCCGGATTTCAGCTGATTTTGCCCGAATGCACCATTGTGTCGCTGAGATTTGCGCGGTGGCGCTCGTTTGTGCAAGAAATGACAACGATGGTCAAAATGGCTTGACCCACCCTCGGGCCGCGTGTATCGTCCCTCGGGACACAGCGGCCGCATTCGCGGCTTTCATGTGGGTCAAAGACGATCTAGAGGAGAGAGCATGAAGATGCGGCGCATAGTGGCCGGCTTCGGAGCCATCATCGTGGCGGCCGGACTCACCGCCTGCTCGGGTGGCAGCACCGGTGCGAGCACCGGGCTGGACGGCAAGGTTCAGGGCGCGATCACCGTTCTGACTCAGCGGACCGACCTCGTCACCGACGGGACGCTCAAGAAGTACGCCCAGGAGTTCGAGAAGAAGTACCCGGGCACCACGGTGAAGTTCGAAGGCATCACCAACTACGAGCAGGACGTCACCACTCGTCTGTCGTCCGGCAATGTGGGAGACGTCCTGGCGCTTCCGACCACCGTGGCGCCGAACCAGTACTCGGCGTTCTTCGAGCCGCTCGGAAAGACGAGCGACCTGTCGAAGACCTACCGGTTCATGACGGGCAAGTCGTACAACGGCACCGCGTACGGCATCCCCACCTTCGGCAACACAATGGGCTTCGTCTACAACAAGACGGTCTGGAAGGCCGCGGGGATCACCTCCGTGCCGAAGACGCCCAGCGAGTTCATCAGCGACCTCAAGATGATCAAGGCCAACACCTCCGCGACTCCCTACTACACCAACTACAAGGACCAGTGGCCGCTCTCGCAGTGGAATGGCGACCCGAGCATGACCGGCAACAAGGACGAGAACAACGCCATCAACTCGTTGAAGGCTCCGTGGTCTGGCACCAACTCGTACCTCGCCATCTCGGACGGACTGCTCTTCGACGCGGTTCACGACGGACTGACGGAAGCCGACCCCACCACCACAGCGTGGGAAGGCTCGAAGGGTCTCATCGCGACCGGCCAGGTCGCGACGATGTACCTGGGCTCGTGGGCGATCCAGCAGATGCGGGATGCGGCGACCACCGCAGGCAAGGACCCCAACGAGATCGGGTACATGCCGTTCCCGTACCAGGTGAACGGCAAGTTCGTGGCCACGATCGCGCCGGACTACTTCAGTGCCATCAACAAGAAGTCGAAGAACAAGGCGACGGCGATGGCCTGGATCAACTGGTTCACGCTCAACTCGGACTACGCGAAGAAGTCGGGAGCGATCGGTGCGGGCGTGAATAGCGCGAACCCGTCGACCCTGTCGGACTTCACCGATCTCGGTGTGACGTATCTGGAACAGCAGCCCGCTCCCGCGGGCAAGGAGAGCCTGCAGGCGACCCTGATCAAGACGTCTCAACTCGACTTGACCGGTGGCATCTACCGCCAGAAGCTGGTCGACGTCGCGCGAGGTGCTGCCGCCGGATCCAAGGCGTCGTACTTCGATGGACTCAACACGGCGTGGGCCCAGGCCCAGACCGCCGGTTGATTCACGGCGAGGCCGGGTCGCGGATCACTCCGCGGCCTGGCCCGTCGCTCCGTCCGCCCCCGCACGTGAGAGAGTCAGTCCCCCTATGACCGAGATCAGCGGCGACGCCGCAACTGGCGTCACGATCGAGAAGGCGCTGAGCAGAACGGCGTCCCCCACTCGCCGCCGACGCGGTCTGACCGGGCCCAACGGCAGGTCCCGCGTGACCCCGTTGCTGTTCCTGGCCGTCCCGCTGATTCTCCTGATCACGCTGACCTACTACCCGGTCGGCAACCTGATCTGGTACTCGTTCACCGACTGGGACGGCATCGCGCTCGACAAGAACTTCGTCGGGCTCAAAAACTTCATCTCGCTCTTCACCAACCCGCAGTACTTCCAGGTCTTCACCGTCAGCCTGTACTACTTCGCGGCATCCTTCGTGCAGATGGCGCTGGCCCTCTACTTCGCCACGATCCTCAGCTTCTCCACCCGGTTCCGGAACCTGTTCAAGGGGATCATCTTCTTCCCCTACCTGCTCAACGGAGTGGCGATCGGCCTGATCTTCCTGTTCTTCTTCCGGCCGGGGGGAACCCTGGATGCCACCCTGAGCGGACTCGGATTCGGTCCGGCCGACATGCATCCGCTGTGGCTCGGCAATCCGCAATGGGTGAACGTGTCGATCGCCGGCGCGTCCGTCTGGCGGTACACGGGTCTGAACTTCGTGCTGTTCCTCGGCGCGATCCAGTCGATCCCGGATGAGATCTACGAGGCCGCCGATCTCGACGGCGCGGGCTCCTGGCACAAGTTCCGCTACATCATCGCGCCGGGTATCAAACGCATCATCAGCCTGTCGTTCATCCTGGCCATCGCGGGGTCGCTGTCCGTGTTCGAGCTGCCGTACATCATGACCGGTGGGGCGAACGGCAGCAGCACGTTCGTCATCACGACGGTGCAGCAGGCGTTCGTCTTCCAACGGGTCGGCTTCGCCTCCGCGATGGCCGTCATCCTGCTGATCGTCGTGCTGCTCGTGACCGTCGTGCAGCGACGGCTGGTTCCCGACGACGACGTCGCACTCAACTGAGCGTCCGACCCGCACCGCCCCGCACCGCCCCGCACCAAGGAGTTCTTCGAGCCATGACCGCCGCATTCGAACCACTGCCGCAGCGCCGCATCCGGTCGCGCGGAGTCATCGCCGCGACACACGTCGCTGCTGCTCTCGGTAAGTACGCCTCGCTGATCGCGTTCAGCCTGATCCTGCTGCTTCCCCTGGTCGTCATCGTCTTCGCCAGCCTGAAGACGGCCCGCGAGTACCTCACGACCTCGGCCCTCACCCCGCCGAAGGACTGGTTCAACTTCGCCAACTTCGGCACGGCATGGGTTGGCGGGGACATGCTGCAGGGCTTCGCCAACACCGCGTTCATCCTGTCGGTGTCGATCGTCATCACGATCTTGCTCGGCACCATGGCCGCGTACGCGCTCGACCGTTTCGAGTTCCGGTTCAAGAAGGCCGTCTTCGCGCTCTTCCTGATCGCGACGCTCGTGCCGGGAGTGACGACGCAGGTCGCGACCTACCAGGTCATCAACGGTCTGGGTCTCGTCGACACGTACTGGGCCGCGATCCTGCTCTTCTCCGGGACGGACATCGTGTCGGTGTACATCTTCGTCCAGTTCATGCAGTCCATCCCGAAGAGCCTGGACGAGGCGGCGATGCTCGAGGGGGTGAGTCGCTTCGGGATCTACTGGCGGATCATCCTGCCGCTGCTGCAGCCGGCCATCGCCACTGTCGTGATCATCAAGGGCATCGCGATCTACCACGAGTTCTACATCCCCCTGCTGTACCTGCCGTCGCCGGAACACAACGTGATTTCGACGGCGCTGTTTAAGTTCATCGGGCCGTACAGCGCCTCCCAGCAGGTCATCGCCGCGGGGGTGCTCATCGTGATCATCCCGACCCTGGTGATCTTCGTCCTGCTGCAGCGCTTCATCTACAACGGCATCACCAGAGGAGCCACGAAGTGACGGCTGAACGGATCACGAGCACTCCGGTGCATGACGGGTGGACGGTCGAACCGGCCGGCGGATCGCTCGTACCCCGTCCCGTCCGGGAGTACGGGCGCGTCGCCGCCGAGGTGCCCGGCACGGTGCACACCGATCTGCTCGCCGCCGGTCTGATCGAGGATCCCTATCTCGGCACGAACGAGAAGCTGCAGGAGTGGGTGGGCAGCACCTCGTGGCGCTACGCGACGGAGTTCGAGGCCCCAGTCTCGGACGCCACGCGCACCGACCTCGTGTTCGAGGGTCTCGACACGGTCGCTACCGTCCGACTGAACGGCGAGATCATTCTGGAGAGCCGCAATCAGCACCGCAGCTACCGGGTGCCGGTCGCCGAGCGGCTTCGCGTCGGCGTGAACCAGCTGGAAGTGTTGTTCGCCGCTCCCGTGCCGGAGGCCGACCGCGCCTCCCTCGAGCTCGAGTACCGACCGCACGTCAACCACCACCCGTACAACGCGATCCGCAAGATGGCTTGCAGCTTCGGCTGGGACTGGGGACCGGATACCGCGACCAGCGGGATCTGGCGTCCCGTGCGGCTCGAGGCCTGGTCGCTGGCTCGCATCGCCGACACGATCGTCTCGGCCGGCGTGGAGGGGACGGCCGGGATCGTCGACCTTCGCGTGCCGGTGGAGTCCGACGGCGAGGTGGCGTTGACGGTCCGCGCCTCCGTCGGCGGTGTCACGGAGCAGGCCGAGGTGGTCGACGGCGAAGCGCACCTTCGTCTGACGATCGCCGACGTTGCGCGATGGTGGCCGCGTGGATACGGCGAGCAGACGCGCTACGACCTCGACATCCAGCTGCTGGTCGGGGAGGACGTGATCGACGACCGCACCCACCGGATCGGCTTCCGCACGGTACGCGCCGAAATGACGCCGGACGCAGCCGGGACTCCGTTCGTGATCCTGGTGAACGAGCAGCCGGTCTTCATCAAGGGAGTCAACTGGATTCCCGACGACGCCTTCCCGTCGCGTGTCGACGCGGCGCGCTACCGCGAACGCCTCGAGCAGGCGGCGGACGCGAACGTCAACCTGATCCGGGTCTGGGGCGGCGGCATCTTCGAGAGCGAGGACTTCTACGACATCGCCGACGAGCTGGGACTGCTGACCTGGCAGGACTTCCTGCTCGCCTGCGCGGCCTACGCGGAAGAGGAGCCGATGGCGTCGGAGATCGCCGCTGAGGCTCGCGAGGCCGTGGTGCGCCTGGCGAAGCATCCGTCGCTCGTGATCTTCAACGGGAACAACGAGAACGTCTGGGGCCACGTCGAGTGGGGCTGGGAGGCGCGACTCGAAGGCCGGACGTGGGGCGCCGGCTACTACTACGAGGTCTTCCCTCGGCTGGTGGCGGAGCTCGCCCCGCACGTCGTGTATACCCCCGCGAGCCCCTTCTCGCCCGACCCGGCCATGCACCCGAACGACGAGTTGAACGGGACCATGCACCAGTGGGAGCTCTGGAATCGG
>JALYHS010000392.1 GCA_030776385.1 Actinomycetota bacterium | reverse complement strand
GACGCGAGAGCGCTCAAGGCGACCGTCTCCACCTACCCGACCTCGGGTTACGACCTCGCGCAGGTGCTGCAGAATCTGGCCACCGGCGAGGCGATCGTCACCGTCATGAACGAGAAGGGCGCCCCGTCGCCGGTCGCCTGGACGCGGCTGCGGGCGCCACAGAGCTCGATGTCGCCGACTCCAGCCGACCGGATGGCCGCTGCGGTCGCCGCGTCGCCGCTACTCGCCGAGTACGGGACGCCGGTCGATCCGATCTCGGCACGCGATATCCTTGAACAGAAGGCGCAGGCGATCGCTCAGGCCGCCCAAGGTGCGGCTCAGGCAGCGCAGGCCACGGCCGACGCTGGGCACGTGCCCGCCGGGACGATCACCACCGAGCAGCGAGCGGCCGTCGCGGCCCAGAAGCAGCAGGACGCCCAGTTCGCTCGGATGCAGAAAGCGGCAGCCGCGCAGGCGTCCCGCGACGCGAAGGCCGCCCAACTGGCGGCGGACCGTGCCGCGCGTGAGAAGGCGAGGTCGGACGAGCGCTTCCGCAAGGAGGCTGTCGGCGCCGGCGCGAGTATCGCGAAGAAGCTCATCGGCGCGTTCTTCGGCTCGACGCGCCGCTGAGCGGGCCTAGCGGAAGACGGCCTGGAGCAGGACCGTGATCGCAAGCACCACGAGCACAGCGAGCGCGACGACCCCAACTCGCACGGCGGGCTTGTTCTCGAACCAGTACGCGCTGCCCGGGTAGAGGCGGAAGAACTCGCGGACGCTGATCGGCTCCTTCACCACGGTCGTGGTCACCGGGAGCGCAGCGGCCACCGACGCGAGATCGCCCGGGTGCCAGAAGTTGCCGCGCATCCGGAATAGGCGGTGCCCCGCGGCATCCCGAACCAAAAGCTGCTGAATCGGTTCGGGCGCTTGCCCGACATAGGTCGGAACGAGGGTCACGCTGGCGATGCGCTCGAGGGGGACCCGTTCGAGCGGGCTGAATATTCCGCGCCCGAGCAACTCGGTGCTGGAGACCGCGCTGAACACCGTCAGCTGGCGCATCATGACTGCGACGGAGACCACGATGATCGCGAGGTGCACGACGAGGACCAGCTGCCAACTGCCCCGCTGCACCGCGAACCAGTAGAGGACGCCGAAGACCGGAAGCATCCCGAGCACGATCGAGAGGAACGCGGTCGACACCAGCGAGCGACGCGGGCGCACCAAGACGGAGGTCGTGGTGGTTGCCATCAGGTTCCCTCCGTGCGCTGCGGTACTCGGCGATTGCGTGATGCTGATTCGTGCCAGGTGGAGCTGCGGGGGAAATCCCGTGAGGGTGGATCTTCTACTGCGGAGGATGGGGGATTCGAACCCCCGAGGGCTTTCACCCAACACGCTTTCCAAGCGTGCGCCATAGGCCACTAGGCGAATCCTCCTGGACCGCTCGGGAGCGGTGGCCGAGAAAGATCATACCCGTCGGATGTGAGCGGTCACGTCGCACGAACGGGGGACGTGTCGCAGAGGGTGCGGCGTCCAGGCCGGCGGCCGGCGGCGTTGCACACGCACGCGAAGCGGGTCGCGCCCCAGCGCATTTCGCGCGGCAGGAGTGGCGGCGCGTACAATAAGCACGGCTCCCCGCGTGGCGCCATCCAGGCCAACTCCCCCAGGGCGGAAACGCAGCAAGGGTAACCGGGCTCTGGCGGGTGCGCGGGGGGTCATTTCATTTCTGGCTGCGTCGGAAAAGCCGACGAGTCGTGCCGAATGGCGATTCGCGAACGTGGAGAGACGCGTCCCGTGCTGCCCACCTCCGTACAGGCCGGCCGGGGTCGGGGGCGCCGACTACTCTGTGTAAGTGGTCACCGCCCTCTACCGCCGCTATCGGCCGGAGACGTTCGCCGAACTCATCGGCCAGTCGCAGGTGACCGATCCGCTCCGCACCGCACTGCGCACCGACCGGGTCAATCACGCCTATCTGTTCAGCGGTCCGCGCGGCTGCGGCAAGACGACGAGCGCGCGCATCCTCGCCCGCTGCCTGAACTGTGCCGAAGGCCCCACCGACACCCCGTGTGGTAAGTGCGCCAGCTGCATCGAGCTCGCCCGCGACGGCAGCGGGTCGCTCGATGTCGTCGAGATCGACGCGGCCAGCCACAACGGGGTTGATGATGCGCGAGACCTGCGCGAGCGCGCCGCCTTCGCGCCTGCCCGCGATCGCTACAAGATCTTCATCCTCGACGAGGCGCACATGGTGACGCCGCAGGGTTTCAACGCCCTCCTCAAGCTCGTCGAGGAGCCGCCGGACCACGTCAAGTTCATCTTCGCGACGACAGAGCCCGAGAAGGTCATCGGCACGATCCGCAGCCGCACCCACCACTACCCATTCCGGCTGGTCCCGCCTGCGCAGATGCTCGACTACGTGCAGCAGCTCTGCGAGTTGGAGAAGGTCTCAGTGCAGCCGGGCGTTCTGCCGCTCGTTGTGCGTGCGGGCGGGGGTTCGGTGCGCGACACCCTGTCGCTGCTCGATCAGCTCATCTCCGGCTCCGAGACGCAGGCCGGTTCCACTGGCAGCACGGTCGAGTACGAACGCGCCGTCGCACTGCTGGGTTACACGCACGCGGCACTCCTCGATGAGGTCGTCGACGCGCTCGGAGCCATGGATGCCGGGGGCGCCTTCTCCGCAGTCGATCGCGTCATCCAGACCGGTCAGGATCCGCGCCGTTTCGTCGAAGACCTGTTGGAGCGCCTCCGCGACCTCATCGTCGTGGCTGCCACCCGTGATGGTGCGGCATCGGTGCTGCGCGGTATCCCGCAAGACGAGTTGGACCGGATGAGCGTGCAGGCCGCCGCGTTCGGTGCGGCCGAGCTCTCCCGCGCCGCAGACGTCGTCAACAGCTCCCTCACCGAGATGACGGGGGCGACCTCGCCGCGACTGCACCTCGAGTTGATGGTGGCGCGGCTGCTCGTGCCGTCCGCCGATGACACCGATCGCGGAGCCTTGGCACGGGTCGAACGGCTCGAACGCAGAATGAACATCGCCGACGAGTCGACACCGGCCGCTGCGGCATCGGTCTTCACCCCACCGGTCTCCACGCCATCGGTCTCCACCCCACCGGCGTCGATCCCGTCGGCACCCGCCGCGGAGGCAGCCCCGAAGATCCCGAGCGACTCGGCCGAAACTCCGGAGAAAACCGTCGAAGCTCCGGAGAAACTAGCGGCCGAGGCTCCCGCGGCGATCGTCATGCTCTCGCAACTCAAAGACGCCTGGCCCGAGATCCTCGAGGTGGTGCAGAAC
>JALYHS010000391.1 GCA_030776385.1 Actinomycetota bacterium | reverse complement strand
GAACCGCGAGGACGCCGTCGCTCGCGGCGAGACCGAGCGGAAGAGCCCGAACCTCACCGTGCTCTACTTCGTGGTCGGGGGCGCATTCCTGATCGTGGGCGCCGTCATGCTGAGCACGGGCCACTAGCTCCCCAGCAAGGGGTTCGGAGGGGTTCGGCGGAGTTCGGCCCCTCAGCCGGTGCCGATCCAGACCGAGAGCAGTCCGAACGGTTCGAGCACGGCGAGCGCAATCGCGGCGATCCCGATGAGTCGCAACCGGCCGCGCACGGCGATCACCGTGATCACCCCGATGGGCAGCGACACAACCCAGACGCCGATCAGGAGAGTGGGCGCGAACGACGCGATCGTCTGCGTCGTCGGGTTCACGCCGAGCTGCCGAAGAACGAGGAGCGCGACCAGTACGACCAGCGGGATCACCAGAACGGTGATCGACCAGATCGCCGGAGCCGGAACGCGTCGCATCGATCGATTCTCCCGCCGGACCTCCCCGAAAGTCCGGATATCCACGTGCTCGGGGCGGCGAGAAGTCGTGGAGGTCCGTACTTTCGTCGATCGAATACACTGAGGACGGCTTCAGGGACCAAGCCGGGTTCGCTCGCCTCACTCTTCGTTCCGACGACCTCGTGTCGACGACCATCGTGAGGTCCCGTGACCGCGAACCCTCTCGCGCCCGGCTGGCTCGTCCATCCGGCTGATGCGAACGCGCTCGCGGCGACCGTGTGGCCGCGCAATGCGGTTCGGGATGCCGCGGGCGGCATTCACCTCGCCGGGGCGGCGTCGACAGCTCTTGCCGCCGAGTTCGGCACGCCGCTGTACGTCGTCGACGAGGCGGATGCCAGCTCGCGAGCCGCCGAGGTCCTGGACGCGTTCACCTCGGCGTTCGGCGCCGTCGGGTCGACCGCGCACGTGTACTACGCAGGCAAGGCCTTCCTCAGCACCGAGATCGCACGATGGATGACCGCGGCAGGCCTGAACATCGACGTCTGCAGCGGCGGGGAGCTGGCTGTGGCACTCGCCGCCGGGGTCGACCCGGTGCGCCTCGGATTCCACGGAAACAACAAGAGCCTCGCCGAGATCGACCGAGCGGTCGGCGTCGGCGTGGGCGCGATCGTTCTCGACAGCGTCGTCGAGATCGATCGGGTCGCCACGGCGGCCGAACGGCACGGCCGCGTGCAGGCGGTGCGACTGCGGATCAACAGCGGCGTGCACGCGTCCACCCACGAGTTCCTGGCGACCGCGCACGAGGATCAGAAGTTCGGGGTGCCGCTGACCGATGTGCCCGCGATCGTCGCGCGGATCCGCTCCCACCCGAGCCTGAGATTCCTGGGGCTGCACTCGCACATCGGCTCGCAGATCTTCGAGTCCGATGGCTTCGCCGAGGCGGCGCGCCGACTGCTCGCCGTCCACGCGGAGCTACGAGCCGGGGGAGAGGTGCCAGAGCTCAACCTCGGCGGCGGCTTCGGCATCGCGTACACGAGCGCCGACGCAGTGACTCCGATCGCGACGATCGCGGAGGAGCTCGCGCGGGTCGTCGCGTCCGAGTGTGCGCGCTTGGGCATCCCGGTTCCGGATGTCGCCATCGAGCCCGGTCGCGTGATCATCGGTCCGTCGACGGTGACCCTGTACGAGGTCGGCACGATCAAGGACGTGACCGTCTCGCTGGTCGAGCCGCTTCCGCTGGTCGAGCCGCTTCCGCTGGTCGAGCCTGTCGAGACCACCGGCGAGCAGGTCTCGACAAGCTCGACCAACGGAGGCTCGGCGAGCTCGACGAGCGGTACTACCGCCGTCCGTAAATACGTCAGCGTCGACGGCGGTATGAGCGACAACATCCGCGCCGCCCTGTACCAGGCCGACTACTCGGTGCGACTGGCGAACAGATCATCGGATGCGACCCCCGCCCTGGTGCGCATCGCCGGCAAGCACTGCGAGAGCGGCGACATCGTCGTGCGAGCCGACTACCTCCCCGCCGACGTGGAACCGGGCGACCTGGTCGCGGTCCCCGCGACCGGCGCGTACTGCTGGTCGCTCGCCAGCAACTACAACTACCTGGGCCGTCCGGCGGTCGTCGCCGTGCGCGACGGGCATGCACGCGTCATCGTGCGCCGCGAGACCGAAGCCGACCTCTTGAGCAGAGACGCAGGAATCACCACATGATCGAATATCGCAACCTCCGCATCGCCCTCCTGGGGGCGGGTGCCGTCGGTTCCCAGGTTGCGTCCCTGCTGCTCGAGCACGGCGAGGAGCTCGCGAGCCGTGTCGGGGCCGGCCTCGAGCTCGTCGGCGTCGCCGTACGGGACCTGGACGCCCCGCGCTCGACCGCGATCCCGAAGCACCTGCTCACCACCGACGCCCACTCCCTGATCCTCGGCGCGGACATCGTCATCGAGCTCATCGGCGGCATCGAGCCCGCTCGTGAGTACCTTCTGCTCGCCCTCAACTCCGGTGCCGACGTGATCACCGCCAACAAGGCCCTGCTCGCCACTCACGGCCCCGAACTGTTCGACCTGGCCGAGCAGGTGGGCGCGCAGCTGTACTACGAGGCCGCGGTCGGCGGGGCCATCCCGATCATCCGCCCGCTGCGCGATTCCCTCGCAGGCGACCGGGTGCACCGCATTCTCGGCATCGTGAACGGGACCACCAACTACATCCTGGATCGCATGGATCTGGAGGGCGACTCCCTCGAGGAGGCGCTCGCGGCGGCCACAGAGCTCGGCTACGCGGAGGCCGACCCCACCGCGGACATCGAAGGCTACGACGCGGCGCAGAAGGCCGCGATCCTCGCCAGTCTGGCGTTCCACACCACGGTGCCGCTCGAGTTGGTGCACCGCGAGGGGATCACCTCGATCACTCACCAACAGGTCGTTTCGGCGCGCAAGGCGGGCTTCGTCGTCAAGCTCCTGGCGGTGTGCGAGCGGCTTACCGATCCCGCGACGGGGATCGAGGGGGTGAGCGCGCGCGTGCATCCGGCGCTCGTTCCGCTGACGCATCCGCTCGCCGCGGTGCACGGTGCGAACAACGCCGTGTTCCTGGAGGCGGAGGCGGCGGGAAGCCTGATGTTCTACGGGGCAGGGGCTGGCGGCATCCAGACGGCGTCCGCGGTTCTGGGCGACGTGGTCTCGGCTGCGCGCCGACACGTGATCGGTGGTCCCGGCGTCGCCGAGTCAACCCACGCCGACCTGCCGATCCTGCCTATCTCGAGCGTCGTCACCCGCTACCAGATCACCCTCGAGGTGTCGGACCGGCCCGGCGTGCTCGCCCAGATCGCAACCCTCTTCAGCACGCACGGCGTCTCGGTGGAGGCCGTCACACAGTCTGCAGGGCAACATGCGGCTCACAGCGCCGCCCTCGGCGCTGGTCATCACCTTTCTGGACCCACCGCTACCCTGGTGATCGGAACACACCAGGCCACCGAGGGCGCGCTCGCCGACACGGTGGCGGCCCTGGGTGCGAGTGATGTGGTCACCGCGGTGACCAGCGTTCTGCGGGTCGAAGGCACCGAGTAAAGGTCGAGGGAACAGACACATGGCACAGTGGCGCGGGGTTCTGCACGAGTATGCGGACCGACTCGACGTGACCGAGAAGACCCCGATCATCACCCTGGGCGAGGGGGGCACGCCGCTCATTCCCGCCGACGCCCTGTCGGCACGCACGGGCGCGAAGGTCTGGGTCAAGTACGAGGGCATGAACCCCACCGGCTCGTTCAAGGACCGTGGCATGACGATGGCCGTCTCGAAGGCCGTCGAACACGGAGCGAAGGCGGTCATCTGCGCCTCCACCGGCAACACCTCGGCCTCGGCCGCCGCCTATGCAGCACACGCGGGCATCACCGCCGCGGTGCTCGTGCCCGAGGGCAAGATCGCGATGGGCAAGCTGGCCCAGGCCATTGCCCACAACGCGCAGCTGTTGCAGGTGCAGGGCAACTTCGACGACTGCCTCGACATCGCACGCGAGCTCGCGGCGCAGTACCCGGTGCACCTGGTCAACTCGGTCAACAACGACAGGATCGAGGGACAGAAGACGGCGGCGTTCGAGGTCATCGAGGTGCTCGGCGACGCCCCCGACTTCCACTTCATCCCGGTCGGCAACGCCGGCAACTACACCGCATACGCGCGCGGGTATGCCGAGGACGCCGCCCGCGGTGCCTCCACGAAGCGCCCGCGCATGTTCGGCTTCCAGGCCGAGGGCAGCGCACCCATCGTCCGCGGCGAGATCGTCAAGAACCCCGACACGATCGCCAGCGCGATCCGGATCGGCAACCCCGCCTCCTGGGAGCTCGCCCTTGTGGCCCGCGAGGAGACGGACGGCTACTTCGGCGCGATCTCGGATGCCGACATCCTCGCAGCGCATCGCATCCTGTCCGCCGAGGTGGGCATCTTCGTCGAACCGGCCTCCGCGATCAGTGTGGCGGGGCTGCTCGAACGGAGCGCCGCCGGAGCCATCCCTCGAGGCGCGACCGTCGTGCTGACAGTCACCGGCCACGGCCTGAAGGATCCGCAGTGGGCCCTCCGCACCGCCGACGGAGGCGAGGTCTCGCCCACGGTCGTCCCGATCGACACCGCCAGGATCGCCGAGGTGCTCGGGCTGGTTGCTGTCTCGTCGAGCACCGCATGAGCGCGGGCGCCGTGCCGCGCGGGCGCTCGGTGCAGGTGAAGGTTCCGGCCACGACGGCCAACCTCGGGCCCGGCTTCGACACGCTCGGCCTCGCGCTCTCCGTCTACGACGAGCTGACTGTCACCGTGCGTGACGAGCCGGGGGCGTTCGTCACGGTGATCGGTGTGGGGGCAGGCGAGGTCCCCACCGACGAGTCGAACCTGGTGGTCCGCTCGATCGCGTACACCTTCGAGGCGTACGGCCAGCAGATGCCGGGTCTCGAGATCATCGCCCGCAACTCCATCCCGCACGGGCGCGGCATGGGTTCGTCGGGAGCGGCCATCGTCTCCGGCATCATGGCGGCAAAGGGCCTGCTCGAGGGCATCGTCGACATCGATTCGCAGGGGTTGCTGGCCCTGGCGACGGCGCTTGAGGGGCATCCGGACAATGTCGCTCCCGCCCTCTTCGGCGGCCTCACCATCGCCTGGATGACCCCCGAGGGTCCTCGCCACAAGAAGCTCATCGTGCACCGGGGTGTGTCGCCGCTTGTCGCCGTCCCCGCCACGACGATGTCGACGGCGCTCGCCCGCAGTCTGCAGCCAGAGTCGGTGCCTCACGAGGACGCGATCTTCAACGTTTCCCGCTCGGCCCTGCTGATCGCGGCGCTGATCCAGAGCCCCGAGCTGCTGCTCGCGGCCACCGAGGACAAGCTGCACCAGAGTTACCGGGCGAGCGCCATGCCCGAGACCGATTCGCTGATCCGGATGCTGCGCGCTCACGGCCTCGCCGCCGTCGTCTCGGGTGCCGGGCCGTCCCTGCTCGTGCTCGGCAGCGATCCCGCACAGCGTCTGGTCGCCGCCGAGCTGATCGCGGAGCACGCGGAGTCCCCGTGGGAATGCCTGATGCTGGCCGTCGACTTCAAGGGTGCTACAGTGATGGTGCATTCGGTCGACGCGGTGGCATAACCCGCGAAGTTGATTCAGCCGGATGCAATCCCACCGGCATTCGCCCCGCGGTCTCCGCCTGTCAGTCGACACGCAACACCCTCTGACACCAGCACCCGAATCCGCGCCAGGTGAACGCTGATCCCCGGCGCGCTCTGTGCCCGGGTCGAACCGAAGGAACCCCTCGCAGTGACTGATGTCGATGCACTCACGGATGCCGTGAGCGCCCCTGCCGATCTGAGCCGTCTCAAGCTCGCCGAGCTCCAGGCCCTTGCCGCCGAGCGCGGCCTTGTCGGCGCCGCCAAACTTCGAAAAGGAGAACTCGTGGAAGCACTTTCCGCCGACGGCGTCGCCGACGGTTCCGCGGAGACCGAGACCGAGGGGACGGGGGACTTCGTCGCCGCCCCGATCGACGAGGTGAGCGCCGAGGCGCCCGCCGAGTTCGTCGAAGACCTGGCGCCGGAGAGCGTCGAGTCGGAGCCGGCCGCCGAGCCGTCTCCCGAACGCACCGCCCCGGTCCGCCGCTCGCGTCGCGTCACCGCATCGACCTCGGATGCCGCAGCCCTCGCCGCCGAGGCCGCCGCATCCACGACCACCGAGTCGGCGGCCCCGCAGCACGTTGCGGCCGCCGATGTCGCCGCCGACCTCGACAAGCTCCTGCCCGAGGTGACGTCCGGCTCGACCGACGCCG
>JALYHS010000390.1 GCA_030776385.1 Actinomycetota bacterium | reverse complement strand
GGTTGAGCTCGTCGAAACCGGCTTCCGGTCGCGCAGCGGGTCTCGACGGGCTCGACCAGCGGTTCGGCTCGACCAGCGCTGGTTGAGCTCGTCGAAACTGGCTCCCGATCGCGCAGCGGGTCTCGACGGGCTCGACCAGCGGGTCCGCTCGACCACCGCTGGTTGAGCTCGTCGAAACCGGCTTCCGGTCGCGCAGCGGGTCTCGACGGGCTCGACCAGCGGTTCGGCTCGACCAGCGGGTCCGCTCGACCAGCGGGTCCGCTCGACCAGCGCGGTCAGCTGACCGGCGTGGGAAGTCTCTCGGTCTCGTCGTCGTACACGTTGAATCGGTAGCCGACGTTGCGCACCGTGCCGATCAGCGACTCGAGGTCGCCGAGCTTGGCGCGCAGCCGTCGCACGTGCACGTCGACGGTACGCGTGCCGCCGAAGTAGTCGTAGCCCCAGACCTCGCTGAGCAGCTGCTCGCGGGTGAAGACGCGCGAGGGATGCGTCGCCAGGAAGCGCAGCAGCTCGAACTCCTTGAACGTCAGATCGAGCGGGCGGCCGTGCACCTTCGCCGAGTAGCTCGCCTCGTCGATGACGACGCCGGAGGCCTGGATCTTGGAGGCCGACTTCTCCTGGGCGAGGCGTCCGATGACGAGACGGATGCGGGCATCCACCTCGGCGGGTCCTGCTGTCTCGAGGAGCACGTCGTCGACGCCCCAGTCCGCGGACACGGCGGTGAGCCCGCCCTCGGTGAGCACCAGAACAAGAGGAACGGTGACACCCGTGGTGTTGAGGATCTTGCAGAGCGACTTGGCGCTCGCCAGATCCTGACGGGCGTCCACGAAGATCAGGTCGGCGGCCGGGGCGTTGATGAGCGAGGCCGGTTCGGCCGGGATCGAGCGCGTGCGGTGGCTGAGCAGACCGAGAGCGGGCAGAACGTCGCCGTCGACCGCTGAGGTCAGGATCAACAACTGCGCCACGCGAGTCCTCCAAAACGCCTACCCGACAGCATAACGACGGAATCCGCACCTCCTTCCCCTCACACGGCCACCGGATTCGCGCCCGCTACCATGAGGCCATGGCCTGGCAGCTGCGCAGTGTGATCCCCGTGTGGGTGATCGCGCTCGCCGGAGCCATCGTGGTGGGGGTGCTCGCGGCATCCACCGCCCTCACCTGGCTGCCCCTCGTGCTCGCCGGTTGCGTACTGATCACCTTCGCCATCCAACTCGCGTTGCAGCGCAAAGAGGGCCTGGTGACGCGCATGATGGCGAGTCTCGGCGGAGCACTGGTGATCCTCGCCGTCGCGACGGCGGTTCTGGCGCTGGTCTGATCAAGCTCAGCCCGTCGTGGCTCGATAGACTTGGCGCATGATCCTCGCCCTTGAGTTGTTCTTCATCGGCCTGCTCGTGCTCGCGGGCCTGGCGATCGCCTTCACCTCCGTCGTGGTGCTCTACAACCTGTTCCGCGGCCAGTCCTGATCCGCCCCGGCGGCACGCGACCCATGTTCGAGCTCGATACCACGCTGCCTGCGGAGGTCGTGCCGCTCTCGTGGCTGCTCGGCATCTGGGAGGGCAGCGGAATCGTGGCGTACAAGGTGGGCGACGAGACCCGCGAGTACGAGTTCGGGCAGCGGGTCGCCTTCACCCAGGACGGCACGCCGCACGTGCAGTACGCGTCATCCACCTGGCTGTTCGTCGCGCCGGAGGATGATGCCCCGGATGATGCGCTCGCCCCGACACCGACCCCGTTGTTCTCCGAGATCGGCTACTGGCGTCTCGCTCGCCCGTTGACCCCGGCCGACGCTGGACCGGGCATGCTCCCCGGCCAGGGCTCCCCGGTCTTCACCACCGCGGACGAGGTCGAGACACTGCGCACGCCGGACGACGCCTTCGAGCTGGAGGTCACGATCATCCAGCCGGGCGGCGTGAATGAGCTCTACCTGGGGCAGGTGAAGGGGCCGCGCATCGACCTGGCCACCGACGCCGTCGTGCGAACCGCATCCGCCAAGGAGTATGCCGCCGCGACCCGCCTCTACGGTCTCGTTGACGACCATCTGCTGTGGGCGTGGGATATCGCCGCCCTCGGCCAGGATCTGCGCACGCACGCCTCGGGACGTTTGGCTCGCGTTGAGTAACCCGCTGGTTGAGCCCGTCGAAACCCACGACCCCTTCAGCTCGCGTCCCGGGGCTGTCGGGGCTCCGCCGCTGCACTACGGCAACCCGCTCGGTGAGCAGCGTGAGCTGGCGGCAGGACACGCCATCGTGGACCTGTCGGATCGCGACATCCTGTCGGTCAGCGGCCCGGACCGGCTCAGCTGGCTCGACTCGCTCACCTCGCAGCGACTCGTCGGACTCGCGCCCGGTGTCTCGGCCGAGACCCTGCTGCTCGATCCGAGCGGCCGCGTGGAGTACGCCGCGCGCGTGCTCGACGATGGCGACACCAGCTGGCTGCTGATGGATGCCGGAACCGGTGCCGGTTTCCTCGCCTTCCTGACGAAGATGCGCTTCATGCTCCGGGTCGAGGTGCGCGACCGTCGCGGGGAGTTCGCGACCGTCGGCACGGTCGGGGATCTCTCGGAGCACCCTCGTCTGTCTGCGGTCGCGGCGGCGCCGAACGGCGTGCCCCTCGCGTGGGTCGACCCGTGGCGGGCGATCGTCGCGGGCGGCTTCCAATATGCGGCGATCCCGGTGCACCCCGGCGAGAGCTGGAACTACGCCGAGGTAGTGGTCGAGCGGTCGCGCCTCTCGGAACTCTCTTCCGTACCCGTGGCCGGCACGCTCGCCCTCGAGGCGCTGCGGATCGAGGCCTGGCGTCCGCGCGCGGCCACCGAACTCGACACCACGACGATTCCACATGAGTTGGACTGGATTCGCTCCGCGGTGCACCTGAGCAAGGGCTGCTACCGCGGGCAGGAGACCGTCGCCAAGGTGCACAACCTCGGGCATCCGCCGCGTCGGCTGGTGATGCTGCACCTCGACGGCTCGGAGGGCGTGCTGCCGGTGGCGGGCGACGAGGTGCTGTTGACGGGTGACGGCGCTGACAACGGCGTCGGCGCTGTAATCGGGCGCGTCACGGCGGCTTCGCTCCATCATGAACTCGGCCCGATCGCGCTGGCCGTCGTCAAGCGCTCGGTCGACCCCGCGGCGTCGCTGGTCGTCCAATCGACCGAGGGGCCGCTACTGGCCGCCGCCCAGCAGGTCATCGTGCCAACCGACGCGGGCGCTGAGGCCGACATCCCGCGACTGCCGCGGCTGGGAGCGGTCCGCCGCTAGTCGGCTCATCATGCCCGAGCGCTCCACCGCCGACCAACTCCGCCGCCTCGAGCGGAGGGTTCGGCATCAACTCGACGTTCGGATGGCGGGTCAGCGGGTCTGGTACTCGCTCCCCGCGATCGCGCAGATCCTGGTGGCGGTGGCCGCCGCGTACGCGATCGCGCACTGGGGTCTCGGTCACGCGATCCCGATTCTCGCGATCACACTGACGATCAACGCTCTCGGCCTCTCCCGGGACGCGCGGCCGGTGCGCGTCGCGGAATCGGTGCTCGGCATCCTGCTCGGTGTTGCCCTCAGCGACGGTCTCTCGCTGATCTTTGGCAAGGGGCTGTGGCAGCTCATCGTCGTGCTCGCCGCGGTGTTCATCGTCGGACGGATCGTGTCGACCAACGT
>JALYHS010000389.1 GCA_030776385.1 Actinomycetota bacterium | reverse complement strand
CCCGCACTCCCACCGGCTGGCGCGCCGGTGCCGCCCTCGGCGACAGGACCTCTGCCGATCAACCTGGCTTCCGCGCTGGCGGCCGCCCCGCCGCCGTCGGGTCCCACGACTGAGGCGATGCCCGCGCCGATCCCCACCGTGCTCCCGGCTGAGGATGGCCAGCAGTTCGGTGTGGCCATCCCGTACTCCACGGAACCCCCGGTCGGTCCTGAGTCCCCGGACTGGCTGGGTGCCCCCCCGCCCGTCTACACGCCGCCGGAACTCGTCGAGCCCCCGCCGTTCACTGACGGCGTCGTCAATCCGGCTCTCGATCCGGTGGCGCCGATCACGGCCAACACGATGGCGCGTCTCCCCGTGCCCTCTCCGAGCGAGATGCCGAACATCGCGGATCGTGCCGAGCTCCCGCCGCCGCCCGGCTACGAGGACATCCCCATCCTGTCGAGCGATGCCGCCGCGCAGTCGACGACATTCGCTCCGGTCCAGTTTGCGCCGCCGATGTTTGCACCTCTCCCCGCACCCGCCTTCCCCGCCGAACCCCTCCTGCCGGTGCCGCCGTCGGCACCGCCGATTTCCGAGAATCCCGTCCCCGAGACGACCGAGGATGTTCCTGAGCCCGAGCTGGATGATTCCGCGGGTTCCGTCGAGCAGGAGGCGCAACGTGCTGTCGCGTCGGGCACGAATGCCGCGGGGGCTTCTACCGCGGGTGCCGTCACCTCGGGCGCAGTCAGCGGTGAACCGACGCTCATCCAGGATCTGCCCGAGGCCACCGAATCTGGATCGCTCGACGACGACGAGGATGACGACGCGATCGACGAGGTCGACCGGGTGGGAGCGAGCGCGGCGGCCCCGGTCTCCGCTGCCGTCGGCTCGGCGGTCGTCGTGGCCGAACCGGCCGTCCCCGCGTCCGAGCCGATCGCGACCGCCCGCCTCGACGAGGATCAGCCAGCCATCGTCGAGAGAAAACCCACCATCTCCGCCATCGAGGTGGAGAGTGCAGGCGTTGAGCCGACCGCGCTCGAGCTGCGCACGGGCCGCGCCGCCCGCCTGTTCTGGCTGTGGTTCGCCGCGAACTCCTCGGTGATCAGCCTCGGATTGGGTGCTGTGCTCCTGGGCACCGGGATGAGCCTGCGCCAGTCGATCGTCGCCACCCTCGCCGGTGTGGCCATCTCCTTCCTCCCATTGGGGCTTGGCACCCTCGCCGGCAAATGGAGCGGCCAGCCGACCATGGTCGTCTCACGCGCCGCGTTCGGTCACTCGGGCAACATCGTCCCGGCCGTCCTGGCGCTCATGACGCGCGTCTTCTGGGGTGGCGTACTGCTCTGGCTGCTGGCGACCGCGGTCGCGCAGGTGCTGGTGGGCGCGAAGTTGGATGTCGGCCTCGGCACCCAGGTCTGGCAACTGATCGGACTCGTGGCCGGTTTTGTGATCGCGACGGTGTTCGCCGTCTTCGGCTACGGAATGGTCGCCCGGCTGCAGCTGGTGCTCAGCATCGTCAACGGCCTGCTGATCCTCGGAACCGCAGCACTGACGTTCCAGCGTCTCGACTTCGTGAAGGCTTTGACCGTGCCGGACGGCTCGTGGGTGCTGGCCGTCGGCGGTGCCGCAATCGTGTTCAGCGTGATCGGACTCGCCTGGGTGCACTCGAGCTCGGATCTCGCCCGCTATCAGCGACCAAGCGGTTCGGGCGGAGGATCGATGCTCTGGGCCACCTTCGGCGCGACGCTCCCACCGTTTCTTCTGATCTGCTGGGGGGCCATGCTCGCGGCATCCGATCCGTCGCTCGCCCGCGGACTGGAAACCAACCCGCTCGCAGCCATCGCGTCACTGCTGCCCGCCTGGTATCCGGCCCCTCTTCTCGCCGCAGCATCCCTCGGATTGCTCTCGGCTGCGGTGCTGACGATCTACTCGGGCGGGTTCGCGGTGCTGGCGCTGGGACTCAAACTGCGGCGCAGCATGACCACGCTGCTCAGCGCAGTGCTCGTGCTGGCGGCGGCTGCCGCGCTGCTGTTCCTGGTCTCCGACCTCTCGACCGTCGTGCGGAGCCTCATCATCACCCTCGCCGTCCCGGTCGCCGCGTGGGCCGGAATCTTCGCGGCCGAGATGATGATTCGCACCCGTCGCTTCCACACCTCGTCGCTTCTCGCACCCGGAGGGATCTACCCCCGGGTGCGCTGGCTGAACCTCGTCGCGCTCGTGCTGGTCAGCGCGGTGTCATACGGATTCGTGACCTCGAACGTGGTCGGCTTCCGCTGGGAGGGCTTCCTCTTCACGGCGATCGGAGTGCCGCCCTCGGACCCATTCGCCGCCAGCAACGTCGGCGTCTTCGTCGCGCTCGTGCTCGGACTCCTCGTCCCACTCGTGGGCGGCGTCTCGGAGATCCGCCGCCAGGAAGCGGTCGGCCCGGAACAGCCCGCTGCGCCCGTGGCCCGTGTCGTGACCGCGCCGGTGGTCACCGCCGCGCCGGGACCGTTCACCAAACCGGTCGATGTGCCGGTCGCAGTGCCGATCGCCGAACCCGTCGCAGCACCGCTCGCAGCGCCGGCCGAGCCAGCGATCGCAACGCGGGTCGAGGCGCCGCTCGAGTGGCGAGGTGGCGCGCTCCTAGACTGAGGGGATGCCGACCACCCTCGCCGACGCGGATGCCGCGGTTTCGGCGCTGTGGCCGCCATCCGGCGCCGAGTCGTGGGATGCGGTCGGGCTCATCGCCGGCGATCCGGCGTCCGAGGTGAGTGCCATCCACCTCGCAGTTGACGCCGTCCCCGACACGGTGGACGAGACGCTCGAGTTCGGCGCTCAACTGCTGGTGACGCATCATCCGCTGCTGTTGCGCGGAGTCACGAGCGTCGCGGAGG
>JALYHS010000388.1 GCA_030776385.1 Actinomycetota bacterium | reverse complement strand
GGTCAACGCTGGCCACGCGAAACACCGCGACTTCGCCGAAACCGGGGTCACCCTCGTGGACCCGTGGGCCGCCGCTGGTTGAACCCTCCGCTAGCCCAGCTGCGTCGTCACGAGCACACCCGCATGCAAGGTGCGGTGCACGGGGCACTTGTCGGCGATGGCGAGCAGGGCCTCCCGCTGGGAGGCATCCAGTTCTCCGGTCAGGGTGATGATCCGCTCGATGTGTTGCAGGTGTTCGGTGCTCGCGTCGCAGCTCTCGCAGTCGTTGGCGTGCGTGCGCGAGTGCGAGAGTTCCACGCTGACGTGCTCCAACGGCCACTTCTTTCGAGCGGCATACATGCGGACCGTCATCGAGGTGCAGGCACCCAACCCGGCCAGGAGCAGGTCGTACGGGCTCGGGCCTGTATCGGTGCCGACCCCGAAGGGTTCGTCGGCCGGGAACTCATGGCGGCCCGCCGTCACGACTTGGGCGAATCCGCCGTCCGCCGCCTCGGCGACCCGCACATGGCCCTCGGCGAGCTCGGCCTTCGGCGAAGACGGGTCACTCGGCACCGACTCGAGCGCGTAGCGACTCACCCACGCACCGATGATGCCCGCCACGTAGGCGGCGTCGGCCCGATCGGTGAGCAGGTGGTTGGCGCCGTCGATGCTGACGAACGACTTCGGATGCCGCGCCGCGTCGAAGATGACGCGCGCGTTGTCGACCGACACCGTGTCATCCACCGGGGAGTGCAGCACCAGGAGCGCCGCACCAAGGGTGCCGATGCGCTCGCTCTGCGGCTGTGCCTCGAGGTCCCGAAGCAACTGGGCGCGGATCCTGAACGGGCGCCCTCCGAGGGTGAGCTCCGCTTCCCCGTCGCGCTCGATCGCGGCGATCCCGTCACCGAGGAGGTGGGCGATATGGCGGGGGTCGGCGGGGGCACCGATGGTGACGACGGCCGTGACTGCGGGGATCCGGGCTGCCGCCGCGAGCACGGCGGCGCCGCCCAGCGAGTGACCGATCAGGATGCTCGGCGCACGATAGCGGGAGCGCAGGAAGTCCGCGGCGTTTACGATGTCGTCGACGTTCGAGCTGAAGTTCGTGTTCGCGAAGTCACCGCCCGACTGACCGAGTCCAGTGAAATCGAATCGCAGCACGGCGATCCCGGAATCGGTCAGCGCGCGGGAGATTCGAGTCGCAGCGACCGCGTCCTTGCTGCAGGTGAAGCAGTGCGCGAACAACGCGAACGCGCGGGGATTGCCGGACGGCAGTTCGAGGCGGGCGGCCAGCTGTTCACCCTGCGAGCCGGTGAACTCGACGCGTTCCGTTGTCTGGATCACGGTGTCTACCGGTACTCGGGGTTGAACCCGAAGCGCTCGCCGGCGTTCCATTCACGGCGCAGGTTGCCGTAGGAGGGGATGCCGCCGGCGTCTTTCAGGATCCGCGCGAGGTGCATCAGGTTCCACGTCATGAAGGTGGTGTTGCGGTTGGTGAAATCGTTCTCCGGGCCTCCGGATCCCTCATCCAGATAGCTCGGGCCGGGGCCGACCTCGCCGATCCAGCCGGCGTCGGCGGCCGGCGGGATCGTGTAACCGATGTGCTGCAGGCTGTAGAGGGTCGACATGGCCGCGTGCTTGACGCCATCCTCGTTGCCTGTGATCAGGGCGCCGGCGACCTTGCCGTAGTAGATGTACTGGCCCTTCTCGTTGTACATGCCACTCATCGCATACAGCCGCTCGATGAGCTGACGTGTGACCGAGGCATTGTCGCCCAACCACAGCGGGCCGCCGATGACGAGGATGTCGGCGGCATCCACCAACGGCCAGATGTCGTCGGGCCAGCCGTCGCTCGGCCAGCCGTGCTCTCGCATGTCGGGGTAGACGCCGGTCGCCACGTCGTGGTCGATGAGCCGCAGCGCGTCGACGTGCACCCCGTTGTCACGCATGAGCCGGATGCTGCGATCCATGAGTCCCTGCGTGTGCGAGAGCTCGGGGCTGCGCTTGAGCGTGCAGTTGAGGTACAGAGCCTTCAGGTCGCTGAAATCGAATGCGGTGTCATTCATCGGTGATGGCTCCTGAGACGGTCGGGGTGGGGAGGATGGTACGCCTGGTGTCACGCCTTAGCGCCGACTGTCGACCCGGGTCTTACGCCCGAGCCGCGGCATACTGTGCGTGTGAGCCCACCCCACGCGCGCACGCCGCGATTCAGCGACAGGTATGGGCCGTACGCCCTGGTCGCCGGGGGCTCGGACGGTCTCGGCGCCGCCTTCGCGGAGGGGATCGCGCGACGCGGCGTGAACCTCGTGCTGCTGGCTCGCCAAGCCGATCGCCTGACCGCGACGGCTACCCGCCTGCGCACGGGCTACAACGTCGAGGTCATCGCGATCGCCGCCGACCTGGCCAACTGGGACACCGTGAAGAAGCAACTCGCGGATCTCACCGTCGACATCGGCCTGCTCGTCTACGACGCCGCCTACGCCCCGATCGGACACTTCGAGGATGTCACCGCCGAGCAGCTGGCCGAGGCCGCGGCCGTCAACGTGCGGGCACCGCTGCTGCTCACGAAGCTGCTCTCGGCGCCGATGATCGAGCGCGGACGCGGAGGGATCATCCTGATGTCATCGCTCGCCGGCGGGCAGGGCAGCCCGAACCTCGCGACGTATGCCGCCACGAAGTCGTTCACCACGATTCTCGCCGAGGGCCTGTGGCGCGAACTGAAACCGCGCGGAGTCGACGTGCTCGCCTGCGTGGCGGGCGCGATCCTGACCCCCGGATATCAGCAGGCCGAGAGCGCCAAGCCGGCTCCGGGAACCCTCACAGCCGAGGTCGTCGCCGAGACAGCGCTGAAGGCGTTGGCGTCAGGCAAGGGGCCCGTCGTCGTCCCCGGAGCCGTCAACAAGCTCGGCCGCTTCGTGCTCACCCGGCTGCTCACACGACGAGCCGCCATCGCCCTCATGTCGAAGAACACCGGAGGCCTGTCGTGACGATCCTCCTGGGCCTCATCACCCCGCTGATCGCGTACGCGGTGATCACCCTGCTTCACGTCGTCATCCCCGTGAAGCGCAGCCGGGGCTATGTGACGAGCGACGTGACGGGCGAGGTGCTGACCTACCGCATCAACGGACGCTACGTGCTCGTGGTCAGCGTCGCCCTGTGGTTTCTGCTCGGGTACTTCCACCTCGTTCGGTACACCTGGCTCTACGACACCCGCTGGTGGGGCCTGATCGGCGCGGTGGCGATCGGCCTGACGTTCGCGCTCGTCATCGTGCTGCGGTATCCGTCGACCGGCAAGCCGTTCCTCGCCGACCTCTGGTTCGGCAGGTCGAAGGATGTGCAGATCAATCAGGGCTTCGTGGATGCCAAGGTCTGGCTCTATCTCGTCGGCGCCGTCATGCTGCAGCTGAATGTGCTGTCGTTCGCTGCCTTCCACCTCGAGACGTTCGGCGGGGATGTCGCCCGCATGAACCCGGGCTTCCTACTCGGATGCGCGATGCTGACCTGGTTCTGCTGCGAGTACCTGTTCTTCGAGCGCATCCACCTCTGGACCTACGACTTCATCGCCGAGCGCGTCGGCTTCAAACTCGGATTCGGATGCCTGGCCTTCTACCCCTACTTCTACTCTGTCTCGCTCTGGTTCACCGCCGATCTGCCGAACCCGGGCGTCCCGACCTGGGTGACGGTCCTGTTCGGGCTGCTCTTCCTCTGCGGCTGGGTACTCACCCGCGGTGCGAACATGCAGAAGTTCTTCTT
>JALYHS010000387.1 GCA_030776385.1 Actinomycetota bacterium | reverse complement strand
CTGGTTGAGCAGCGGCTCGGGCAGGCCCGCCCGGAGGCACAGGAGTCGCAGGTGAGTCTCCGGTCGGGACCAAGCACCTCGTCGCGCAACACCTCGAGCCCGACGCAGCGAATCCAACCCGGGACGTCTCCCGCTGTGCTCAAGAAAGTCGTCCAGTCGACTCAGCGAGGACAGCGGGTGCCGGCCGAGCTCGCCCGTGACCACGAAGTCGATCACCGCCGTGAGGTCGTCGGGGCGCAGCTGCCGGCCGAGGACCAGGCACGTCTCCCACACCGGCATGACCCACACCCCGCCCCGCAGAAGCGGGTCGCCCGTCAGGCGAGTGGATGCGACGACACCCTCGCGGCGCATGGCGCGCGTCGGCGACCGCGACGAGACGAAGAGCAACGAGGGCCGCTCCCAGCTGGATGGCAGCGGCATTCCCCACAAGCGCGCCGCAGTCGGGCCCGTGAAGGCGTCGCCTTGACGGAACCGCGTTCCGAGAGCGCGGCAATCGGCCTCGAGGCTTTCCGGAGCCGATACCTCGGTTCGGATGCCATGGAACGGGCGTCGCAAATCCCCGGCTTCGAGACGGTGCAGCGACACTCCGAGCTCAAGAGCAGCCCTGACCGTGAAGGTCGGCGGCAGTGCCGGTGGAAGGATGCGACGTGAGGTCATCACGGCACACTTGCGCGTCTGCGGCACAGGCGAACTCCGCAACCCTCGTTCAGTTGACGAAATCCCTTAGTCAGGGCTGGGGAGTACTGGCGAATTTCGGCACACGCAGCCGTGTGCTACCTCTACGCGCCACCTGTGGGCGATGTTCCGAATGTGACGCGCTACTTCATCCGCTCGTAGATCTTCTTGCAGTCGGGGCAGACGGGGAACTTCTCCGGGTCACGGCCGGGCACCCAGACCTTGCCGCACAGGGCGATCACCGGCTTGCCGGTGACAGCCGACTCGAGGATCTTCTCCTTCTGCACGTAGTGCGAGAAGCGATCGTGGTCGCCGTCCTCGGTGAGTTCCTTCTCGAGCAGCTCCTGGAGCTCCTTCTCGAGGAGGTCGGTGCCGACGCCGCCGCCTGCCGTGTCGGGGCCCGAGCGATCAGGGCCCGGTTCTGCGATGCTCATGGCAACTAGTTTTGCATGGTGAAGGCCAGCAGTTCCGGGCCGCGGCGATCGAACAGCGACCCTCCCGCCCGGATGCCGAGCACCAGTGCAAGCAGACCGGACACGACCCCGGTCCCGAGCGCGATGAGCGGCCACTGGCCCGGGAAGTCGAACAGCCACAGCGTGGTCGCCGCGATCGGCGGCGCGGCCACCACGATCGTCAGGAAGAACGAGCTGCCCTGCGCGCCACCGCCCGTTCCTCCCGATGCTTGCGGGTAGGTGAAGGGGCCGTCGCCGGGCCGCGGCGCCGAGTACGGGTAGCACACCGACATCCCGCTCCCGACACCCACTCCGCCGAGCAGGAGCGCGATGGTGATCCCGAGCACGGCGGGCAACGCCGCGGCCGTACCTTGCGCCCACACGGTGATCGGCGTTCCGATCGCGATCAGTACGGCGCCGAACGCGAGCACGGGCCAGATTCGTCCGAGACGATCGTGGATGCCGCGGGTCTGGGCCGCGAGGTGGCTCCAGACGGCGGTCGAGTCGTAGGCGATGTCGTTGTGGATGGTGGACCACGCGAGCACGAGCACCATCAGCGGCAGCGGAACGAGAGCCGCGATCGATGCCGGAATGCCGCCCACCCAAAAAGCCAGGGCCGTGACGACCGGCAGGATCGGCAGGATGCCGAATACGACCCGGTAGCGCGGATCCCGCACCCAGTAGATGAAGCTGCGCGCGGCGATGGCGCCCGCGGGCGACGGAGGCAGTCCGCGGAACCAGCCGGGGACACGGGCGGCGCGGTCGAGACGCAACCGCCGGGTGGGACGCAGCGCACCCGCGACCAGCCCCCACCACAGCAGAGCGAGCACCGGGAGTGTCGCGGCCCCGACCCAGACGGCGACCGCCGGATCGCCGTTTCCCGACACCGCGAGCGCCGGAGCCGCCCACAGCGAGGCGAGCGGCGAGCCGGCGATGGCGTCGGCGATCCGCTCCGTGTGGAACGGCGTGAGCACGCGGACCACCGGGGTCAGCACCGCGAGCGAGCCATTCGGCGCGAGCAGCACAGTTCGCGGAAGCACGAGGCCCACCATCGTCCCGACTCCGCCGAGTAGCACGACGACCCCGAGCACCCGGACCCAGGCCCGCACGACCGGATGCGCCCGCAGCCGGGACCCGATGGCGACTCCGATGCGCAGAAGCAGCAGCAGTTGGAGCAGGAGAAGCGGCGCGACGGCCCACGGCCACCCGGCCACAGACGGGGAGTCGCGCCAGACGGCGACCGGAACGAGCACGAGCGGGACGAAGAGGAGGGCCGGTCCGATGAGCGTGGTCAGCAGCAGAAGCACCGCGAGGGCGGGCGAACGGATGCCGTACCCGAGGAAGGCGCGCGGCTCGAGCAGCTGCGTCCGAGAGAACATGGCGGGAAGCAGCAGCGCACCCAGCACGACCTCCGCTCCGCCGACGACGACAACGCGCGCGGCGATCTCGCTCTCGAACACGGTGACCCCGGATGCCGCGACGGACAGCAGGAAGAGGCCGGCGAGCGCGAGAACCACCAGCAGCCCGGAGCCGATGATGCGAATGGGGGGACGGCGGAATCCGTTGAGGAGCAGCCGCGTCTTCAGTCGGAGAAGCTCTGCAACCACTCCATGCCCTCCACCGCGGTGGCGCCGCCCGCGAGTTCGACGAAGCGTTCTTCGAGGGTCTCGCCGCCCAGCACGTCCTCGATCGGTCCGCTGGCCAGCACCCGACCGTTGGCGATGATCGCGACGGCATCGCAGACCCGCTGGATGAGATCCATGCTATGGCTCGACAGCACAACGGTGCCGCCCGCGGCCGCGAACTTCTTCAGGATGTCGATGACCACCTCGGCGGACACCGGATCGACGGATTCGAACGGCTCGTCGAGCACCAGCAGACGAGGCGAATGGATCATCGCCGCCGCGATCGCGATCTTTTTGACCATGCCGGCCGAGTAGTCCGAGACGAGACGCTTGGCGGAATGCTCGATGCCGAAGGCACGCTCCAGGTCGGCGACCCGACGGATGATCGTCTTCCGGTCGAGCCCGCGCAGGGCCCCGGCGTGGTGCAGGAACTCCGAGCCGGTCAGCCGGTCGAAGAGCCTCAACCGATCGGGAAGGACCCCGAGAGATCGCTTGGCGAGCGTCGCGTTCTCCCAGACATCGACCCCGTAGATCTTGACGACCCCGGCATCCGGACGCAGGAGCCCGGTGACCATCGACAGAGTCGTGGTCTTGCCGGCGCCGTTGGGCCCGACGAAACCGAAGAACGATCCGGCGGTGACGGTGAGGTCGATCCCGTCGACGGCGGCCCGATCGCCGAAGGTCTTGCTGAGCCCGGTCACCGAAAGCGCGATCTCGGGAGCGACCGGCGCGGTGCGCTTCACGGATGCCGGACGCGCGGCCGTCGTTCGCGGCGCGGGTCGCTTGACGGGTGCCGGTGCCGGTGCCGCCGTCACGCTCGATTTCGCCAGCGGGGCGACCGTCTTGGCTCCGGATGCGGCCGTCTTCGAGGCCCCCGCCGACGACCCCGGTGCGGTGGAGGTGCGGGCCGCGGGGCGTCGTCCGGTGGCCGAGCGGGCGGTGGCGGAGTTGCCGACGGAACCCCGCCGAGCGGGCGTCGTCGGGTCGGACTCGGCTTCCACCAGTACAACTTACCAACGCTCAGAAGCGAGCCACGCTCGGCCGGTCGTGGCAGACTCTTTGCATCACGAAACGACAACGGATTGTCCAGCTTCGGCTCCCATTCAGGCTCTCTCGGTAATGTCTGAGAAGCACAACGGTGTGTCGAACTGCGGGATCCTCGATGAACACGAGATGAATCTCGCCCGAGTTGGCCTCGCCAACGAACACATTTGAGGAGCCAGACGGTGAGCACCATGAAGCCGAGCACCCCGAAGCCGAGCACCCAGATCGTGATTCTCGCCGCCGGGATGGGCAGCCGACTGGGTCGTTCGTTGCCCAAGCCGCTGACCGAACTCCACGACGGTCGTACGATCATGCGGCAGCAGTTCGACAACATCTACGCCGCGTTCGGCAACGACGCCGCGGTCAGCATCGTCGTCGGCTACAAGCTCGAGCACATCATCGAGGCGTTCCCGAGCGCGTCGTACGTTTACAACGAGCAGTACGACCAGACCAACACCTCGAAAAGCCTCATGCGGGCGCTCCAGTCCTCCAGCGCCGGAGGCGTGCTCTGGATGAACGGTGACGTCGTCTTCGATCCCGAAGTTCTCGTGCGCGTCGGAGATCTCGTCGCCGCCGACCGCAGCTTCGTGAGTGTCAACACGGCCAAGGTGTCTGACGAGGAAGTGAAGTACACGACGGACGCCGAGGGGTTCATCCAGGAGCTCTCCAAGTCGGTCTCGGGCGGGCTCGGCGAGGCGGTCGGGATCAACTACATCTCGAGCACAGACAAGGCGACCCTGCTGCGTCAGCTCACCCGGGTCGGCGACCAGGACTACTTCGAGCGCGGCATCGAAGTCGCCATCGCCTACGACGGATTGCGCGTCCGGCCGGTCGACATCTCCGACCTGTACGCGGTCGAGGTCGACTTTGCCGAAGACCTCGAGCGCGCCAACCTGTTCGTCTGACCGGCTTCGACTGGTCGGCTCCAGCTCTGCCCGGTTCCTGAGTTCGCACTCTGTAGTCTGTGCGGGTGACCACGACGACGCTTCCACGCGCCACGTGGTCGTCCTTCGACCGGTATCGCCGCTCGCTCTGGCTGCTGACTTCGCGGGACCTGAAGGTGCGGTACACGACATCCGCTCTCGGCTATCTGTGGTCGATCATCGATCCCCTGCTGATGTCTGGCATCTACTACTTCGTCTTCGTGCTGGTCTTCCACCGCTCGGCCGGAGACTCGCCGTACATCGTCTTCCTGCTGTCCGGTCTCCTCCCGTGGACCTGGTTCAACGCCGCGATCTCCGCCAGCACCAGCGCGTTCACGAGCGAAGGCAAGCTGATCCGCTCCACCACGATTCCGCGCACCATCTGGATCGGGCGGATCGTGCTCTCCAAGGGCATCGAGTTCCTCTTGAGTATTCCGGTGCTCATCGTCTTCGCGCTCGTGGCGGGGGCGACGTTCCACTGGGAGGTGGTGCTCTGGATTCCGGCCATCATCCTGCAGACGGCGCTGACATTCGGGCTCGGCCTCATCATCGCGCCACTCGTCGTGTTCTTCCGTGACCTGGAGCGGGCGGTGAAACTGATCCTGCGACTGCTGTTCTACGCCTCGCCGATCATTTACGGCCTCAAAGATCTCGAGAGACTTCACCTGACCTTCTGGGGCGCGTTCAACCCGCTCTCGGGGATCATCAGCCTCTACCGCAGCGCATTCTTCCCGCGCGACCTCAACTGGTTCGACGTCGGCGTCAGTGCGGGCCTCACGGTCGTGGTGGTCGTGGTCGGTGTGCTGGTGTTCCGCCGCACCATCCGGTCCGTTCTGAAGGAGATCTGACGATGGCAGATCTCGACAGGCTCGATCAGCGAGAGGCACCGATCGGGGTTGGCGGTATGCGGATCGACGGGGTCGGCATTCGCTTCAAACGCAACCGCGCCTCGCGCCGCAACTTCAAGGACCTGTTCGCTGGACGCGATCGCCGCTCACGACCAGGCGAGTTCTGGGCGCTGCAGGACGTCAGCTTCACCGTCCACCCCGGCGAGGCGATCGGCGTGGTCGGGCGCAACGGCCAGGGCAAGTCGACGCTTCTCAAGTTGGTGGCGCAGGTGATGTTCCCGGATGTCGGCGAGGTCCGCGTCGTCGGCGGTGTGGCCCCGCTGATCGAGATCACCGGTGGCTTCGTCAACGACCTCACCGTGCGCGACAACGTCTACCTGACCGCGGGCCTGCACGGGATGACCAAGCGCGAGATCGATGAGGCCTTCGACGAGATCATCGACTTCGCCGGCATCGTGGACTTCGTGGACACCCCGTACAAGCACCTCTCCAGTGGGATGAAGGTGCGGATCGCGTTTTCGGTGATCTCGCGCCTCGAGGAGCCGATCCTGCTGGTCGACGAGGTGCTCGCGGTCGGCGACAAGGGCTTCCGCGAGAAGTGCTTCCGCCGCATCGACGAGTTGCTCGCGGGTGGTCGCACGCTGTTCTTGGTCTCGCACAGCGAACCCGATCTGCTGCGCTTCTGCACCCGCGGGCTCTACCTCGACAAGGGCAAACTCGTGCTGGACGGCCCGATCCAGGACGTCATCGACCGCTACAACGCCGACAACGCCTGAGGCGCGGGGCTGACGCCGCACCACGTAGCTTCGCGGTGCCCGCGCGTCATCGAGTTGCCTCGCGTCGCCACGAGGGGTGCCGTTTAGCTGGTTCCG
>JALYHS010000386.1 GCA_030776385.1 Actinomycetota bacterium | reverse complement strand
TTGCTTCTGGTCGCGGTCGGGCTGGATGCCTGGACCCGTGCCAGTCGGCGGTAGGTAGCGCAGTGGCCGTCGCACATCGAGCCGACCCTGATCGCGACCCCGACGCAGAGCTACGAGCAATATTGCGATGGGGCATCAAGCGAAGCCTCCTCGACTACGTCGCGCAACTGACGGATGGAGCAATCGATGTCTCTCCCGGGGTAGTCGAGAGAGCAGACGGGACCTTCGAGTTTCCATTGGAGCCCGGAAGCGGCGAGCGACGTGATGCGCGTGGCCAGCTCCACATCGCCTACCAGGGCAGCGTGAGCCTGCGCGGACACCGCGACAGGATGGTCATCACCTTGATCGATCCCGCCATCGTCTTTACCTCGGCGAGCGGCGTTTTCCTCACCACGAGTCAACTTGATCCATCGACGAAACAGAGCTGGCGTCGTCCGATCGCGGTTCTCGACGTGGGGTGGTCTCGGGATCCTCTGGGGGCTGTCCAATGGAACCAGCTACCAGCAAGCCTTTCACGCGAGGGCTCGTTGTGGCTGGCTAACCAATATCCGGTAGGACAGGCGCTCGACTCGATCTCGTTTTCCCGCTCGTGGTAGCGGTCTAAAGCTGTAGATGAGCAGAGGGAGATGGGATGAAACTTGAAGGCAGCAGTGCCATTGTTACCGGCGCTGGGTCTGGTCTCGGTGCTGCGACAGCAGCTGCATTGGCTGCTAAGAGAGTCAAAGTGATCGGGATTGATCTCCCGGCGGCCGTGGTTCGGGAGACGAGTTTCGCCCCGGCGGGTGTGCATCTGGTCGCAGCCAACGTAACGGATGAGGACGAGGTCCTTGCCGCTCTAGCCCAGCTAGATGCAGCGCATCCGCTGCGGCTAGTAGTCAACTGCGCTGGGATCGCCCCGGCGCGGCGAATCCTCTCGTCGAAGGGCACCCACGATCTGGCGAGCTTCCGTGCGGCCATCGAGATCAACCTCATCGGCACCTTCAACGTCATGCGCCTCGCCGCTGAAGCGATGTCGAAGAACGAGCCGGTTGACGACTTCGAGCAGCGCGGGCTGATCGTCAATACCGCGTCCGTCGCCGCCTACGAGGGCCAAATCGGGCAGATCGCCTACTCAGCGTCGAAAGGCGGCGTCGTAGCGATGACCATCACAGCTGCGCGAGACCTGGCGCTGCACGGCATTCGGGTCAACACCATCGCCCCCGGCATCATGGACACGCCCATGCTCGCCGCACTCGGCCCCGAGGTGAACGCTTCGCTCGCCGCCAGTGTGACATTTCCACGTCGCCTCGGAATCGCAGAGGAGTATGCGCAGCTTGTCCTGATGCTCGCTGACCACGACTACCTCAACGGCGAGACCTTCCGGATGGACGGCGGGATCAGGATGTCACCCCGATGACCAGCGTGACGAGCTCTCGATCGTCCGTGTGCCGAAGCCGTGAAAGGCACCCGGGTGGGCGATCATCTCGGTAGGAATACATCGCCTGCACCCGGCGAAGCAAACGCTAGCCGCGCCAGGTCTCGCGATCTCGAAGACCCGTTGATCAGAGGAGCCGTCGGCTTGGGGGTACCCCGATCCCGGATGGAGATCATCCGTGCGTTGTCCGCGAGTAAGTGCAGCGTGACCGAACTTATGAACGCGACAGGCCTATCAAGGAACGGCGTACGCCGCCACCTTGAACCCATGCGGGATGCCGGACTGATTGATGAAGAAGAACGCCCCCCGCGATACCGCTCGATAAGGGTGTACGCGCTCAACCTGGGTTCCCTCGAGAACGCGGTCTGGGAGATGCTTGAGCGTGTGACTCTTGACGCCGGCACCCCACGCTAGAGAGCGAAACGCGCGCACGCGCACGCAGACAGCCTGACGCGTTGGGAAACGTGAGGCGTCCTGCCACTGATCAATGCAGCCAGATTTCAACGCTCGTCGGCAAACGTCAGGTGAAAAAGATGTGGAAGTGCAGCTGGCAGCCTGGGTTGAAGTCGGCCCCTCGAGCTGCGCAGATCTCCAGCGGTTTTATTAGGTCCGGATCGCCAGCCCAGAGACACGCCAGTCCTAGACGCCGGTCCGATGCCACTTCTCGCCATCGATCTCAGCAGATACGCGGTGGTTTATTGCACGATTGACCCCTAGACACCGACCACGAGTGGGAGCTCTCCTGATGACACCCGTTGACCCCGACCGATCTGTGCTCGACCTTCTCGATCTGGAAGGGCAGTTCAGCGGGTCTGAACTCGAGTTCCGCGACCAGATTCGCGCGCTCGTCGATTCCCGCATCCGGCCGAACATCGCCCAGTGGTTCGACGACGCCTACTTCCCCCGCGACTTGGTGCCTGCCCTGGGGGCCGCCGGAATGTTGGGGACTCAACTCGTTGGATACCAGTGCCCCGGCCGAAGTGCCGTCGAGTACGGCCTAGGAGTGATGGAACTCGAAGCCGGCGACTCCGGCATCCGCACCTTCGTCAGCGTGCAAGGGTCACTAGCCATGTCCGCGATCCACAAATGGGGCAGTGAAGAGCAGAAGAGTGAGTTCTTGCCGAAGATGGCTCGAGGGGAGTTGATCGGCTGCTTCGGACTGACCGAGGAGACGGCAGGCTCGGATCCCTCCGCGATGCTCACAACGGCAACCCGGACGAGCGACGGGTGGGTGATCGACGGAAACAAACGCTGGATCGGGATGGCGTCGATCGCCGACATCGCAATCATCTGGGCGCGCACTCCCGACGGTATCCGGGGCTTCGTTGTCAGCACCGACACGCCAGGATTCTCCGCCACCCCGATCTCCTCGAAGCTCTCTATGCGCGCATCCATCCAATGCGACGTAGTCCTTCGCGACATTCACGTGCCTGCGGACGCGGTGTTACCAGGAGCGACCGGACTGCGCGCAGCGTTGGCCTGTCTCACCGAGGCCCGCTATGGCATCATCTGGGGCGCGATGGGCGCTGCGCGTGACAGCCTGGAAGATGCCACCCGCTACGCCCTTGCTCGCACACAGTTCGGTCGAGTGCTCGCGGGATTTCAGCTCACCCAGGAAAAGCTGACCAACATGCTCATCGACGTGCAGCGGGGGACTCTGCTCGCGATCCACCTGGGACGGTTGAAGGACGCCGGGGAGCTCACGGCCGCACAGGTCTCCTTCGGGAAACTCAGCAATGTGCGCGACGCCATAGCGGTCTGCAGAACCGCTCGCACTGTCTTCGGTGGGAACGGCATCTCACTGGACCACTCCGCCCTGCGGCATGCAAACAATCTGGAAAGCGTTCGGACCTATGAAGGAACCGATGAGGTGCACACCCTCATCGTGGGCGAAGCAATGACGGGAATCAGCGCTTTCCGCTAGCCGGCTTCATCAGTCATAAGGGTCAGAGGAAGCTCAGGGTGAGCCCGCGGCGCGTCTCTCGGAATGAGGAGACGTACGGCGTCTGCCATCCGCGAGCGGTATTCATCTCGGTTTGCGGCCTGGTGTTTGATGCCGATCGAGAGGCTGATGAGTGTCCGTGCTGCCGCAGATGCTTCCCCGGATAACGCGGACTCTTCGACTGCCGCTGTGAGAGCGGCTTCGAATCTCGCGGGCCCGGCTCGGGCGGTGGGGCCGAGAAGGTCGGGGTTGTTGTCGAAGAGCGCTGTCGTGTCGTGCATTGGACCGACGTAGCGTCCGGCCCACGCGTCGAATGCGTCGAGGATGCGTTCACTCAGGGGCCATACGGCGGTGGTGAGTGCCTCTTCCGCCGCGGAGAGATCCAGTTCGACCCCTCGTTCGGCGGCCTCACGGAAGAGGCTGCTTTTGGAGGCGAAGAGGAAGTAGAGGCCTTGGCGTGAGATCCGCGCTTCGTCGGCGATGTCGTCCATGGAGGTTTTTCGGTATCCGAAGCGCGCGAACGTGCGCAATGCCGCGTCCAGCACCTCGGCCCGGCGCTCACCACCGGCGTCAGTCGCCTCTGTCATGCGGCAACTCTACACACTAGACAGTAACAATCCAAGATGTACAGTGACCCCATGACTCCTTCGACTTTGATCACGACCCCGTTCACCGCGGCGTCCACTACCGACGATGTGCTTCGGGGTGTCGACTTGACCGGGATTCGAGCCGTGGTCACCGGCGCTTCTTCCGGGCTCGGCATGGAAACCACACGCGCATTGACGGCGGCGGGAGCTGACGTGACCATGGCCGTTCGCAACGCGGCAGCCGGCAAAGCTGTCGCCGCTGCAATCGCGTTGTCGACGAACCGTGCGGCGCCGCAGGTGCGTGCTCTTGATCTCACTGACCGCGGCTCGATCGCCCGGTTGACGTCCGAATGGGATCAACCTCTGCATCTGCTGATCAACAACGCGGGAGTGGTGACCGGCGGGCTCGAGCGGACCGTGGACGGATGGGAACTCCAGTTCGCGACGATGCCGTCCGATTTCCACCGGCGTGTTGCCTCGACGGCGAAGAGGGAGTTGGCAGTCTTCGACTGCGCGTAGGCGATCTGTGGATCGTAGTCACGGCGAAGAAAGTGGGGATCGTCGAAGTCCACGCCGCTGCGCATGTGGGCGGTGGAACTGAGCACCACGATCCGAGCCCCGTCCCGATCCGACGCACC
>JALYHS010000385.1 GCA_030776385.1 Actinomycetota bacterium | reverse complement strand
GGCGACAACGCCATCGCGATCGCCCTGGCCGACGGCTGGTATCGCGGTCGGATGGGCTTCGCGCGGCGCTCCGCGATCTACGGGGAGCAGCTCGGCGCCCTCGCCCAGCTCGAGGTGGCGACGGCCGACGGCCACCACGTCATCACCACCGGCCCTCAGTGGACCGGTGGCTTCGGCAACATCCTGGCCGCGGGAATCTACGACGGCACCGACCTCGACCTGCGTCTGTCGGGCGCGCGGGAGGCGAGCCTGGTGGGGTTCGCGAGCGCCGATGCCACGCCCGTCGAGGTGCTTCCGGTCGAGCTGGCGCGCTTCACTCCGCGGGTCACCGCCCCCGTGCGCACGATTGCCGAGCTGGATGCCGCGATCGATCGCCGCGCGACCACCACCGTGCTCGACCTCGGCCAGAACATCTCGGGCTGGATGCGGCTCACCGTGCGCGGGGAGCCTGGAGCCACGGTCACCGTGCGGCACGCCGAGATCCTCGGCCCGGACGACGAGCTCTACACCGCCGCCCTCCGCACGGCGCGGGCCACCGACACCTATGTGCTCGCCGACTCGGGCGAGACCGTGCTCGAGCCGGTGCTCACGTTCCACGGTTTCCGCTACGCCGACGTGGTCGGTGCCGAGGTGGTCGCGGCGACCGGAATCGCGATCAGCTCGGCGCAGCACGTGCGATCGACCTTCCGGAGCTCGCACCCGCAGCTGGATCAGTTCCACAGCAACGTGATGTGGTCGCAGCGCGACAACTTCGTCTCGCTGCCGACCGACTGCCCGCAGCGCGACGAGCGCCTCGGCTGGACGGGGGACGCGCAGGCTTTCGCGGCCACGGCATCCACCCTCTTCGATTCCGAGAGCTTCTGGCTGTCCTGGCTGCGCGACCTGGAACTCGACCAGACCGACGAGGGCGGCGTCGCCTCCGTCGTGCCCGACATCATCTTCCCCAACGACATGGAGATGGGCGGCGGCTTCGCCAACCCGATGGGTCGGGCGGGTTGGGCCGATGCCGCCACGATCGTCCCTCTGGCCGTCTACCGCTCATCGGGCAGCGACGAGGTGCTGGTGCAGCAGCTGGACAGCATGCGCCGCTGGGTGGGCCATCTGCGCCGCCGCGCGGGCGAGGGGGTCGTTCTGCCGCACGAGCCGTTCCAGTACGGCGACTGGCTCGACCCGGATGCGCCGGGTGATCAGCCGTGGAAGGCCAAGGTCGATTCCGACTTCGTCGCGAACGCGTTCTACGTGCACTCGACGCGCCTGTTGGCCCGGGCCGAGCGCGTGGTGGGTGACGCGGGCAACGCCGCCGACTACGAAGCTCTCGCCGATGTCGTGGCCACCGCCACCTGGACGACCTGGGGCGAGCGGGCGGTCACCACGCAGACCGGCGCGGCCCTTGCCCTCGAGTTCGACTTGGCGCCCGCCGGAGAGCGGGACGCGATCGGCGAGGCGCTCGCCGCCAACGTGCGCGCCGCCAACGGCCGTATCTCGACCGGATTCCTCGGCACGCCCCTGGTCCTCGACGCCCTCACCCACTCCGGCCACCTCGCCGAGGCGTACCTGATGGTGCTCTGCCGCGAGGCGCCGAGCTGGCTGTACCAGGTGGACCGCGGCGCGACGACGGTCTGGGAGCGCTGGGACGCCATCCGTCTCGATGGATCGATCCACGACGGCTTCATGGACACCGAGCGCGAGGGCGATTCGATGCTCTCGTTCAACCACTACGCATACGGCGCGATGATCGACTGGGTCTACCGCACGGTCGCCGGGCTCGCGGCGGTCGACGACGCTCCCGGCTACCGCTCGGTCGTGGTGGCTCCGCGACCGGCCGCCACCCTCACCTCGGCCGCGGCATCCATCGAGACGGGCTACGGACGTCTCGCGATCGACTGGCACCTGGATGCCGGCGGCACCTTCGTCGCGGAGTTGGAAGTCCCGTACGGGGCCACCGCGCATCTCGACCTACCGGTCACCGGCACGTCGACCGTCACGGTGGACGGCGCCGCTCCGAGCGGCGACACGCTGACGCACGGGACGTACGCGCTGCGGGTGGAGCAGCCAGCGCTGGCGTAGGCCGGGGCGCTGGCCTGACGCCAGTGCCGGGGCGCTGCCTCAGGCCGAGGGCCGGGTCGACTCGCGCACGACGAGCTCGGGCAGATACACCGTCTGCCGCGGGATCAGCGTGGGGTCGTTCGACTCCTCGAGCAGCACCCGCAGCGAGGTCTGGCCGATGGCGCGACTCGGCTGCCGCATCGACGAGAGGGGTACGGCCGCAGCACGCGCGAACGCGATGTCGTCGAAGCCGATGAGAGCGATCCGCTGCGGGACGAGCAGCCGACCGGTGCCGACAAGCGCCTGCAGCAGGCCGAGGGCGAGGAGGTCGTTCGCGGCGAAGATCCCGTCCGGCCAGTCGCGTTCGGGGCGGCCCAGGATGCGCATCCCGGCGGCGATTCCCTCCTCCACCGTCAGCGCGCTCGTCGCCACCACCTCGATGTGGACGTCGAACGGACTCGCCTCGACGGCCACCCGCGCCCCCGCGAGCCGATCGCTCACCTGCCGCAGGTCGAACGGTCCGCCCACGTAGGCGAGCCGCCTGCGGCCACTGTCGATGAGGTGGGCGACGGCCATCCGACCGCCCGCGACGTTGTCACTCGAGACCGAGCTGAAGCGCCCGTCGCCGCTGAAACGGTCGACGAGCACGGCCGGGATGTTGCGCGAGCGCAGCTGCTCGAGGCGCGGGCTGATGTCGCGATACGGCGAGACGAGAACCCCACGCACCCGCTGCTCCTCGAAGAGGTCGAGGTAGAGCTTCTCGCGGTCGGAATCCTCGTCGGTGTTTCCGAGCAGGATCGCGATCCCGTTCTTCGACGCCTCGTCCTCGGCTCCTCGCACCACCTCGCTGAAGAACGGGTTCTGGCCGTCAAGCACGACGAAACCGACGGTGGAGCTGGTGCCCGCCCGCAGCTGGCGGGCGGCGTCGTTGCGGCGGTATCCGAGTGTCTCGATCGCCTTCTGCACCCGGGCGATGGACTCGGCGGACACCTCCTCGGGCCGGTTGAGAACGTTGGAGACGGTGCCGACCGAGACGCCGGCCACCCTGGCGACGTCGCGGATGCTGGTCGCGACCATCGAGCCTCCTTTGGCGTCTCCCCGTGGCCGGGGTGAGAGTGACCATATCAGCACCTGAAACGACTCAGTTCAAGGTGGCTTGACCGGGCTGTTGGTCGTGCATATAGTATGCCTGAACAGGACCTGAATCGTTTCAGTTGAAATGCGGTTTCAGGTGGTCCTCCGTTCCACCCTCAAAGGAGAGGCTTCAGCCATGAGCCCCGCCCCCGCGGCCACCCCCGGCACCCACGCGCTCGAACTGCGCAAGGTCGTCAAGACCTTCGGCGCCGTCGTCGCCCTGCGTTCGGGAACCCTCGCCCTCGACAACGGCTCGATCCATGCCCTCGTCGGGGAGAACGGCGCGGGCAAGTCCACGCTCGTGAAGATCATCGCCGGCCTGTACCAGCCCGACTCCGGGGATTTCCTCCTCGCGGGCGAGCCCGTCAACTTCAGTTCGACCTCGCAGGCCAAGGACGCGGGCATCGCCGTGATCTACCAGGAGCCGACCCTTTTCCCCGACCTCTCGGTGACCGAAAACATCTTCATGGGCCGCCAGCCGCTCCGCTCGTTCGGCCGGATCGACCGCAAGGCGATGCACACCGAGACGGTCGCGCTCTTCCAGCGACTCGGCGTGCGAATCCATCCGGATCGTCTCGCGCGCGGCCTCTCGATCGCGGACCAGCAGATCATCGAGATCGCGAAGGCGATCAGCCTCGACGCGCGCGTGCTGATCATGGATGAACCGACCGCCGCGCTCTCGGGTGTGGAGGTCGAGCGGCTCTTCGCCGTGGCCCGCAGCCTGCGCGACGAGGGGCGCGCCCTGCTGTTCATCTCGCACCGCTTCGACGAGGTGTTCGCCCTCTGCGACACCGTCACGGTGATGCGCGACGGCTCGTACATCTCCACGGCGCAGATCGCGGACACGAATGTCGACACCATCGTGCGCGAGATGGTCGGCCGTGACGTCTCCGAGCTGTATCCCAAGCAGGAGGCGAAGATCGGCGACGTGCTACTCGATGTCAGAGGCCTGTCCCGTCGCGGAATCTTCAGCGACATCACCTTCCAGGTGCGGTCCGGGGAGATTCTCGGACTCGCCGGCCTGGTGGGTGCCGGCCGGAGCGAGGTGGTCCGCGCTATCTTCGGCGTCGACCGCTACGACACCGGAACCGTCACGCTCGCGGGAGGCGTCGTGCCGCGCCGCGATCCGGCAGCCGCGATGCGTGCCGGCCTGGCGCTGGTTCCCGAGGACCGTCGCAAGGAGGGCCTCGTCATCGGGACCTCGGTCGCGCGCAACCTGACTCTCGCCATTCGCCGACAGCTGTCGCGGGCCGGCATCATCACCGACAAGGCCGAGAACGCCGCGAGTCGCGTCTGGGCGAGCAGGCTCGAGGTCAAGAGTTCGGCGCTCGACGCCGAGGTCGGCACCTTCAGCGGGGGAAACCAGCAGAAGGTCGTTCTGGCCAAATGGCTCGCGACCAATCCGAAGGTGCTGATCGTCGACGAACCCACCCGCGGCATCGACGTCGGCACGAAGGCCGAGGTGCACCGCCTGCTCTCGCAGCTCGCCGGCGAGGGGATGGGCATCCTGATGATCTCGTCCGAGCTACCCGAGGTGCTCGGCATGGCCGACCGCGTGCTCGTGATGCGCGAAGGCCGACTCACCGCGACCATCGACCGCGACGACGCAACGGCCGAGTCCGTGATGTTCGCGGCGACTCACGAAGGGACCGCTGCATGAGGCAGCTCCGCTCGATCGTCACAGCCCGCGAGACCGGCATCCTGCTGGCACTCGTGCTGGTCGTCCTGGTGACGACCGCCAGGAACCCGGCCTTCGTCTTCAGTCCGGACGGATTCCGCGACCTCCTGCTGAGCCCGGCGACGCTCGTTCTCATCGCCGTCGGCGAGGCGATGGTCATCATCACCCGGAACGTCGACCTCTCGGTCGGTTCGGTCATCGGCCTCAGCGCGTACATGACAGGGTTCCTGTTCAAGTACACGCAGCTGCCGATCGCCGTCGTGGTGATCACCGCCATCCTGCTCGGCGCGGTGCTCGGCCTCATCAACGGACTGCTGATCTCGATCGCCAAGGTCCCCTCTCTCGTCATCACCCTCGGCACGCTCTACGCGTATCGCGGAATCAACGTCATCTGGACCGGCAGCAATCGAATCAACGGGTCCGACATGCCCGGATCGTTCCTCGACGTCGGCACCGCGAAGCTGTGGGTCATCCCGGTGATCTCGATCCTCGCAGCGGTCGTGCTGATCGCCGCCGCCTTCTTCCTGCGCAACACGCGTGCGGGCCGCGAGCTGTACGCCATCGGTTCGGATCCGGATGCCGCCAACCTGTACGGACTCAAGGTGGGCAGGCGCGTGCTCGTCGCGTTCATCACGAGCGGCACTCTCGCCGGAGTCGCGGGCGTGCTCTACACGGCCCGCTACGGCACCGTCGACTCCCAGGCCGGCTCGGGTCTCGAACTGCAGGCCGTCGGCGCCGCGGTCATCGGTGGCGTCGCGATCTTCGGCGGCAGCGGATCCGTGTGGGGCGCCGCGATCGGCGCCGTGCTCCTGGTGACGATCAACCGCGCACTTCCGGTGCTCGGCATCCAGGCGTTCTGGCAGCAGTTCGTCGTCGGCGTGCTCATCATCGCCGCCATCGTGCTCGACCGGGTGCTCGCCCTCCGACAAGCGCGACGACTCACCGTGTTGGAGGACAGCCGCGCATGACCGCCACCCTGACCGAGCCCTCGGCCGCCCAGACGCGATACCCGGATTCCGGACGGCCGCGCTGGCGCCGGCTCCTGTTCGCTCGCGAGACCGTCATCATCGCCCTGCTCGTGCTGGTGATCGTCGGCTCCTCGATCGCCGTGCCGCACTTCAGCGCACCGATCACGCTGACCTTCCTGCTGCTCGACATCACCCCGGTGCTGCTGATCGCCCTCCCGATGACGCTGGTGATCATCACCGGCGAGATCGACCTCTCCGTCGCCAGCGTCATGGGATTGAGTAGCTGCACCGTCGGCGCGCTCGTCCAGGCCCACTGGCCCTTCGTCGCGGCGATGCTGATCGCGCTCCTGGTCGGCATCCTCGCGGGCGCGGTCAACGGCCTCCTGATCACGGTGGTCGGACTCCCGTCGCTCGCGGTGACCATCGGCACGCTCGCCCTGTTCCGCGGTCTGGCGCAGGGCCTCCTCGGAACCACGGCGGTCACCGGATTCCCCGATTTCTGGACGAACCTGGCGACGTCCGACCTCCCCGGCACCGTCATCCCCTCGGTCACCGTGATCGTCGCGGTGCTGGCGGTCGTGTTCGCGGTCGTCCTCCATTTCACGCCCTTCGGGCGCGGCGTCTACGCGATCGGCCTCAGCCCCGACGCCGCGGCGTTCTCGGGCGTGAAGCTCGTGCGCACGAAGTTCATCCTGTTCATGCTGACCGGGGTCATCTCAGCTCTCGCGGGGATCTACTACACGTTGCGCTTCAGCAGCGCGCGAGGGGACAACGCCACCGGCCTCGAGCTCTCGGTCATCGCGGCTGTGCTGCTGGGCGGCGTCTCGATCTTCGGTGGCCGCGGAGCCCTGCACGGCGTGCTCGCCGGCGCCCTGCTCATCGGAACGCTGGCCAGCGCGCTTCGACTGGCCGGTATCACCTCCGACATCATCAACGTCATCACCGGCACGCTCCTCGTGCTGTCGGTGGTGGTCTCCAGCTTCCTCGTCTGGGCCCAGCGGGTTCGCGGCGAGCGGAAGAGACGACGGGATGGCGAAAGCTCAGCCCTCGGCTGAGCTCGTTCCGTCGATGCGATCACACCCGCACCACAACGAAAGGAAACAATGATGTTCCAGTCTCGACACAGCATCCGCATCGCGGGGGTCGCGGCCGTCGCCGCCGGCGCCCTGCTCCTTGCGGGCTGCGCCTCCGGCACCAGCGGTGGCAGCTCAAGCGGCGGAAGTGCCAGCAAGAACTACGCGATCACCTTCCTCCCCAAGAACCTCGGAAATGCCTACTTCGACACCTCGGACAAGGGTGGCGCGAAAGCCATCGCCGAGTTCAAGGGCAAGTACGCCGAGGTCGGCCCCGCGGCATCCGCCCCGGACGCCCAGGTCAGCTACATCAACACGCTGACGCAGCAGCAGATCGGCGCGATCGTGCTGTCGGCCGACGACCAGAAAGCTCCATGCAGCGCCATCAACCAGGCCCAGAAGGCCGGGGTCAAGGTCGTCACGTTCGACTCGGACACCGCGCCCGGCTGCCGTGACCTGTTCATCAACCAGGCCACCGCTGAGGGCATTGCCAAGGTCGAGGTCGACATGATCGCCGGTCAGATCAACGACACCGGAGAGATTGCGATCCTCTCCTCGACCCCGAACGCGACCAACCAGAACGCCTGGATCGCGATCATGAAGACGGAGCTCGCCAAGAGCCACCCGAACATCAAGCTCGACACCATCGCGTACGGCTCGGACGACGACCAGACAGCCTTCGACCAGACCGCGGCATTGCTGCAGACCTACCCGAACCTGAAGGGCATCATCTCGCCCACCACGGTCGGAATCTCCGCTGCGGCGCGCTACCTGTCGACCTCGCAGTTCAAGGGCAAGGTCGCTCTCACCGGTCTCGGCACGCCGAACCAGATGAAGGCATACGTCAAGGACGGCACCGTCACCGAGTTCGCCCTGTGGAACCC
>JALYHS010000384.1 GCA_030776385.1 Actinomycetota bacterium | reverse complement strand
CCGCCGACCGCATAGCTCTGACCGTGCGCGGCGATCAGCAGGATGGTGCCGATCCCGGCCGTTGACCGCACAAGCCGCGCGAACCATCCGGCCAGCGAGAATCGCCAGGCTCCGTCGCGGCCGAGGATCACGGCGTACGGCCGGATGAAGGGGAGATGCACCTGCTCGTCCCGTTCTGGCGGCATCGAAGACGGGAACGCCCGTCGGCTGCTCGGGCCGCAGCAGCAGTTTACGCGGTGCGGACGGTGTGGATGGTCGAGAACACGGGCCCTCGCGCTCGGGTACCGTCGCCGGATGATCGCGATCTCAGTCATCCTCGCGGCTCTCGGGGTGGCGGCCTTCGGGCCGGCACCGGCACTGCTCGCAACCTTCGCCGTCGCCGCGGTCGCCCCGCAGCTGGTGCGGATGGACGTCGCCGAGCACCGTCTTCCCAATGCTCTCGTCATCCCGGCGCTCCTTGCCGGTCTCGCGGGGTTCGCCGTGAGCTGGCTCGCCACCGGAACTCCGCCGCTGGTTCCCCTGCTTGCCACAGCTGGCTACGCCGGCTTCCTGTTCGTTCTCGCTTGGTTCGGCGGCATGGGGATGGGCGACGTCAAGCTCGCCGCGGCCCTCGGTCTCGCGGCGCCGACGCTCACGATCGCGGTCCTTTCACCCGTGCTGGCTTTCCTGCTCGGCGGAATCGCCTCGGCGATCGCGCTGGTCCGGCAGGGTGGCGGGGGTCGGATCGCGTTCGGGCCGTTCCTGCTCGGCGGTTACTTCGGCGCGCTCGTGCTGACAGCGGTCGGGCGCGCGACCTGAGATCAGCTCGTCAGCTCGGCGCCGGCGCGTTCACGGTCGCCGTCACGAGGATCGGCAGGTGATCCGACTTCCCCTGCGGCAGCGTCTCGACGCTCTGGATCTTCATCCCCACCGAGGTCGCGAAGTCAAAATGCCCGCGCACGAATCGATAGCGCGTGTACGTGCGGTCGTCGCTCAGGGTGAGCTCGTGTCCGGTCTTCTCGACCCGCGTCGTCAGCCGGTTCTTGAACAGCGGGTAGTTGTAATCACCGACCATGAGTTCGGGGCTTCCGCTGCCGAAGACGGCGAGTTGCTCGTGTGCGAGCGCGATCTGGGCGCGCCGCAAGGAGTTGAGTGCGGTGAGGGGCGAGGCGTGGAACGAGGCGACCGTGAACACGATGCCGGTGTCGACGTCACGCAGCAGACTCGCCAGCAGTCGCTCGTGCGCGGGCGCCGCGATCCGATCATGCAGCGACTTCTTCAGGGCGAACGCCTGGGTCGTGATCGCGGTGTATCGGTTGCGTCGATAGTAGATCGCCAGCCCGAGCCGGTTGCCCTTCGTGGAGTCGGCCAGGTGCAGACCACCGAGCTCCGCCGGCAGGTTGGCGCTGTCGCACTCCTGGAGGCAGAGCACGTCCAGATCGAACCGCTCCGCCAGCCCGGCCAGCTCGTCGGTCGCTTTGAACTTCTCGAGGTTGTAACTCAGAACGCGCACCGTGATGACGCTACCCGACTGCGCAGAGGCGTTCGAGGATGCGGAGCGAGTTCGACGCCATCACGGGGTTGGTGTCGAGGTAGTACGGCAGGGCGATGATGGCCTGCGAGAGCGACCAGCCACGCCCGCGCCGCCAGGTCGCGTCATCCATTCCGACGGCGTCTCGAAACGCGTCGAGCTCGGCGTCGGGCACGATCGACCACGCCGCCAAGAGGTCGCAGGCCGGGTCCCCGATACCGGCGCAGGCGAAGTCGATGACGGCGACAAGACGGCCGTCATCGACAAGCACGTTTCCCGGGAGCAGATCCCCGTGCGCCCAGACCGGGTCGCCCGTCCAAGACGGCGCGTCGAGGCAGTCCTCCCAGATCGCCGTGAGGCGGGCGACGTCGACCAGTTGCGCGCTTTCGACAAGGCATCGGCGGACGTCGAGGTCCAGCGGGGCAAGCGGGCCGCCCCGATAACAGGCGGGCGCACCGGCGACGTCGATGCTCCGCATCGCAACCACGAAGCCGGCGAGGTCGGCGGTCAGACCGGGCAGCGTGGTCTCGACCTCGACCGGGGCTCCTGGCATCCAACTGAGGATCGACCAGGCGCATGGATAGTCGTCGTCCGGCACACCCAGGCCGACGAACCGAGGGATCGGCACCGGTAACGAGGTGCCGATGGTCGGCAACCAACGGGCCTCGTGCTCGATGTCCGCGCTGCCCCAGAGCACGAACGGCAGTCGCGCGAGCATGTCGTCGCCGAGACGGAACACCGCATTCACCGTCCCCGACGACACGACGGGGCTGATCGGCAGATCAGCGAACTCCGGAAACTGCGCGCGCAGCAGGCGCCGAACATCTGTCACCCCGACCTCGAATTGGTCCGGATGCAGGATGGTCATCGCGATGCTCAGCCGAAGTTCGTCTGTCGCCGACGCTCAGCCGGGGTGGGTCATGCTGAGCACGTCGAGCGCCGTGTCCAGCTGCTTGAGGGTCAGTTCCCCGCGCTCCACGTAGCCGAGGTCGATGACCGACTCGCGGATGGTCATTCCCTCGGCGACCGCGTGCTTGGCGATCTTGGCGGCGTTCTCGTAGCCGATGAACTTGTTGAGCGGGGTGACGATCGACGGTGAGGACTCCGCGAGAGCCCGGGCGCGTTCCTCGTTGGCGTGCAGACCGTCGACGGTGGTGTCGGCGAGCAGGACGGTCGAGTTCGCAAGCAGGCGGATCGATTCGAGGAGGGCGGTCCCCATCACCGGGATCGCGACGTTCAGCTCGAAGTTGCCGCTTGCGCCGGCCCACGCGATGGTCGAGTCGTTGCCCATGACGCGGGCGGCGACCATGATCACGGCCTCGGGCACGACCGGGTTCACTTTGCCGGGCATGATGGACGAGCCAGGCTGCAGGTCGGGGATGTGGATCTCGTTGAGGCCGGTGTTGGGGCCGGACCCCATCCAGCGCAGGTCGTTGCAGATCTTCATCAGCGACACGGCGAGCACCCTCAGCGCACCGGATGCCTCGACGAGCCCGTCGCGAGCCCCTTGCGCCTCGAAGTGATCCAGCGCCTCGGTGATCGGCAGGCTCGTGGATTCGGCGAGGATCGCGATGACCTTCTGCGAGAAGCCCGCCGGGGTGTTGATGCCGGTTCCGACCGCCGTGCCGCCGAGCGGGACCTCCGCGACGCGGGGGAGTGTCGCTTCCACCCGCTCGATGGCGAGACGGATCTGGCGCGCGTACCCGCCGAACTCCTGCCCCAGGGTGACCGGGGTGGCATCCATCAGGTGTGTGCGGCCCGATTTGACCATTCCGGCCCAGGCCTTCGCCTTCTTCTCGAGCGAGATCGCGAGATGGTCGAGCGCGGGGATCAGCTCGTTGATGAGGGCGCCCGTCACGGCGACGTGCACAGAGGTTGGGAAGACATCGTTCGACGACTGCGAGGCGTTGACGTGATCGTTCGGATGCACGGGCGAGCCGAGCTTGGTGGTGGCGAGGGCGGCCAGCACCTCGTTGATGTTCATGTTCGAGCTGGTGCCGGAGCCGGTCTGGTAGGTGTCGATCGGAAACTGGTCGTGATGCTGACCGGCGATGATCTCGTCGGCGGCGGCCACGATGGCGTCGGCGATGGGCGCCGCGACGGTGCCGAGTTCCTTGTTGACGAGGGCCGCGGCGCGCTTGATGCGGGCGAGTGCCACGATTTGGCCGGGCTCGAGGCCGACCCCGGAGATCGGGAAGTTCTCGACGGCGCGCTGGGTCTGGGCACCGTACAGGGCGTCGATCGGAACCTTCACCTCGCCCATGGTGTCGTGCTCGATCCGGTACTCCTGCGGGGCGTTGCTCACGTCGACGTGCCTTTCCTGCGGGGTTTCTCGGCCTGGGTGGGGTGGTCAGCTGGTGGCGAGCGACCCGATCATGACGTCGGGAATCACGCGCCCTTCGGCAAGGCGGTAGTTCGCTCCGACGACAGCCAGCGTACCCGCGGCGACCGCGGCGCTGATCAGTTCGGAGCGCTCCAACAGTTCGGCGACGGTGTCGCGCAGGTGTTCGCGGCCGACCTCCGATCCGTCGGGTCGCTGGCCCGCCGCAAGCCCATCCGCCGAGATCACCCGCTGCACCGCCGGGGCGATGGGGGCGATCAGCCGCGCGATGTGTGGAGGGAGCGGAGCGGAGCCGGGCTGCGCCGAGTCGATCGCGGCGTTCACGGCTCCGCAGGCGTCGTGGCCGAGCACCACGATCAGGGGAACGTTCAGCACCGCAACCGCGTACTCGATGGAACCGATGACCGAATCCGAGATCACCTGGCCCGCATTCCGGATCACGAACAGGTCGCCGAGGCCCCTGTCGAAGATGATCTCGGCGGCGAGACGTGAGTCGCTGCATCCGAACAGAGCGGCATGCGGGCTTTGTGCGGCGGCGAGCTGCTCACGCCGTTCCACATCTTGCCGTGGATGCTGCGGCTCGCCCGCCACGAAGCGCTCGTTGCCGAGCTCCATCTCGTGCCAGGCCTGGGCCGGAGTCAGTGTCATTGAAGTTCTCCCGCAATCTCGGTGGCCAATGTCGCGAACTCGGTGTCACTGCCGGTGCCGGCGAGCACGATGGTCGATGCTCCGACTGTGGTGACCAGGGCGTATGCGAGGTTGCCGGGATGATCCGCGGTGCGGTGGTCGTAGACCTTCCAGGCCACACCGCCGAAGGTGTCATCGCCGGTCGCGCTCTTGTCGGATAGCTGCGTCGCCACCCAGCTCGGGTTCGCCGCGATGCCCTGCGTCAGTCCGATGTACTGCGTGCTCGGGGTGATGAAGCCCACCTGCCAGCTCGCGATTCCGTCGCTCGCGGTCTTCGCGTCGATGAGCTCGGCGCGGTTGGCCGACCAGGAGCTCGGCAGCTTCGGAACGGCCAGCGGAGTCGACACCGACTGCTGCGCATCGCGAGCCACCGCGGTCCAGTTGACGGTTTTCAGGCTGCCCCCCTGATCGGGCCGCACGACCACGACCACGATCACGAAGACCACGAGCAGCGAGGCGCCAAGCGCGATCACGAGATTGAGGATGTTCTGGTTGCTCCGGTGAGTAAGTCGGGATGCCGCCTTGCGATCCGCGATCTCCTGCGGCGTCTCGGGTCGACCGAGCTCGGCGACGATCGGGCGGCCCTGTTCGTCGGTGCCGGATTGATCGCGTTCGCTCCGCGGGCTCACGAGCCGGATGCGGTGCGGCCGGTCGTCACACTGCCGCTCGTGGTGGCGCGGGCCGCGTCGAGACGCTCCTTGGCGCCGAGCAGCCACTCCTCGCACCGGTGCGCCAGCGCTTCGCCGCGCTCCCAGAGCGCCAGCGACTGTTCGAGCGTCGCGGAACCCTGCTCAAGTTCGCCGACCACGCGCACGAGCTCATCGCGCGCCTGCTCGTAGCTCATTCCGTCAAGCTCCGAGCCGGCAATGCCAGAGACAGCGGGGTCAGAGACGGCAGGGTCAGGGACCGCAGGGAGGGCTGGAGTCGAAGCGGGGGTCTTCGCCCCGGAAGTCTTGGCAGGATCGGCCACAGGGAAAGTCTAGCCGCGGCGACTGACCGCTACCTGGCGTCGTCCACGGTGGTGGGAACTGTTCCGTCGGCCAGGGTGAGGAGGAGTCTCTCGCCGCCGGTGGCCTCCGCGGCGGCACGCAGGACAGTGCCGTCGGCGCGCTGGGCGATGGCGTAGCCGCGCTCCAGGGTGCGTTTCGGCGAGAGCGCGCGCAGCTGCCCGGCCAGCTCGACCACCTGCAGGCCTGCGCGCTCGAGCCGGTAGTCCACCAGCTCCGAGCCGCGCGCCACCCAGCGAGTGAGCTCCTCAGCACGGGTGTCGACCAGCCACCGCGGGTCGGCCATCGCGGGACGGGAACGGATGTGGCCGATCCGATCGATCTCGGCGGTGACCAGCGAGGTGACGCGCATCGCCATCCGGCCGCGCGCCTGCTGCACGCGGGCCAGCTCGTCGGCGACGTCGGGAACCACCCGCTTCGCGGCATCGGTCGGCGTCGAAGCGCGCAGGTCCGCCACCTCGTCGAGCAGGGGCCGGTCGGCCTCGTGGCCGATCGCGCTCACCAACGGGGTCACGCAGGCGGCGGCGGTTCGTACCAGTTGCTCGTCGCTGAAGGTCAGCAGGTTCTGGAAGTCGCCGCCGCCGCGCGCGACGATGATGACGTCGACCTCGGGGTCGGCATCCAACTCGCGGATGCCGGCCGCCACATCGGCGGCCGCGCGGTCGCCCTGCACTGCGGCGTGCCGCACGAGGAACCGCACCTCCGGCCAGCGCAACTGGGCGTTGCGGATCACGTCCTTCTCGGCATCCGAATCCTTGCCGGTGATCAGGCCGATGCAGCCGGGCAGGAAGGGTAGCCGCACCTTGCGGTCGAGGTCGAAGAGGCCCTCATGCGCGAGCTGACGGCGCAGTCGCTCGAGCCGCTCGAGCAGATCACCGAGACCGACGTGCCGCAACTCGTAGACCTGCATGCTGAGTGAGCCGCCCTTGGGCCAGAAGTTCGGCTTCAGCAGTGCGATCACTCGGTCGCCCTGCTTGAAGTCGTCGGTGAACTTGGCGCGGGTCGACGACCAGACGTTGAAGCTGAGCGTCACGTCCTGGTGGAGGTCTTTGAGTTTGCCGTAGACGTTGCCGCCCGACACGCCCCACTGCGTGATCTCGCCCTCGGCCCACACCGTGCCGAGGCGGTCGATGTAGCCCTTGATCTTGGTGCTGAGCACGGCGACCGGCCAGGGAGCATCCGGTGTCGATGGCGCGCTGCCGTCAGCTGGCGGGGCCGAGTTGGGGCCGGGGGTGGCGCCGTCCGAGGCGAGGGTGTCGGTCACGACGTCAGGGTACGGGATGCCGCGGACGTGAGTGCGTGCGCACCCAGCACTCGACTCCCCGTACCCGTAGAAGCATTCCCGCAGTCGTGGAAGCACCTCCGCACCCTCTTGATCTACCAGGGCGCCCCCTCGAACGTCGCCGTCCGCGTCGCGCACGCCGGGCCGGCCGTAATTCAGGAAGAATCGGCGATTTCTGAACCTGTGGTGCCCCGATGTCGGGCTCTTCCTGAATTTCGAACGCGGAACGCGGGCCGCGGATCGGGATGCCGTGGACCGTTCCGGCCGCGCGCTTCATACAGTAACGTCATCGTTACCGTAACAAGACGGTTACTTAAGGAGAGAGCCATGCTGTCGTACGAATCCGAGTCCCAGATCGCCGCGAATCCGGAAGCCGTCTGGGCGGTGCTGGTCGACGCGTTCGCCTGGCCGAGCTGGGATTCGGGCGTGGACGGTGTCGAGGGAACCATCGCGCTTGGCGCGAAGATCACCATCCGCTCGAAGGCGGCGCCGGGACGAGCGTTCCCCGTGAAGGTCACCACCTTCGACCTCCCGCGAAAGCTCGTGTTCACAGGGGGAATGCCGCTCGGCCTGTTCCGAGGTGTGCGCACATACACGCTCACCCCGAAGGCCGGTGGCACACTGTTCCACATGCGCGAGGAGTACACGGGACCGATGCTCGGGATGATCTCCAAATCGATGCCCGATCTGCAGCCGTCGTTCGACCAGTTCGCCGCCGGGATCGCGAAGCGCGCCGAATCGGGAGCGCAGATCGGTGGGTGAGATCGGTGGCTGAGCTGAATCGCGCGGGGGATGCCTTCGATGCACTCGCAGACGGAAACCGTCGGGAGATCCTCCGTCTGCTCAGTGAGCGCGAGCGCGCCGTCAACGAGCTCGTCGCCGAACTCCCGATCAGCAGGCCCGCGGTCTCCCGACACCTCCGCCTTCTCGCGGAGTCCGGGCTCGTGACCGAGGAACGCAAGGGAACGCGCCGCATCTTCCGGCTGCACGAGCAGGGGCTTGAGGCCGTTCAGAGCTATCTGCTGCGCGTGTGGGGCGACGCCGCATCCCGATTCCGGATGCTGGCCGAGAACACCCCGGACTCCGGATCGCCCTCGGGGGGGAAGGAGTGACCGACGCGATCGAACCGCTGCGCGTCAGCGTGGATGTCGCCTGTTCGGTCGAGCACGCGTTTCATGTTTGGACCTCGCGGATTGCGAGCTGGTGGCCCGGTGAGCATCGAGCGTCATCCGACACCACGACCGAGGTGATTCTCGAGCCGCGGCTGGGCGGGCGCCTCTACGAGCGCGATGCGGCCGGCGTCGAGCTCGAATGGGGCCAGATCACCGCGTGGGAGCCGCCGACGCGGTTGGGGTACCTCTGGCACATCCGGCGGGACCGGTCGGATGCGACGGATGTTGACATCCGCTTCGTCCAGATGTCACCCGATCTCACCCGGGTCGACATCGTGCACTCCGGGTGGGAGCGATTGGGGGC
>JALYHS010000383.1 GCA_030776385.1 Actinomycetota bacterium | reverse complement strand
CCGTCGCATGCGCACCGGTGACCACCGCCGTCGCGGTGGCCAACAATGTCGTCACCGCACTCTCTGACTCCGCACGCACGGCACCCGGCGGATCAGTCACCATTCCGGTGATCGCCAACGACACCAGCGCCTCCGGCCAGGCTCTCAACCCTGCTATTTCACTTGTCACCTATCCGCTCCCATCACAGGGCACCGCGGTCGCCAGAAACGACGGAACAGTCAGCTTCACAGCGGCGCGCGGCTTTGTCGGGACGGCGTCGTACCAGTACCAGGTCTGCGACACCTCGGTCGGTGCTGGCCCGTTCTGCAGCCAAGCGACCGTCACCACAGTGGTGACTTCGTCCCTCCTCGCAAGCACAGGTACGCCAGGGATCGCCCCGATCATCGCCTGTGCGTTCCTTGCCCTGCTCGCCGGCATCGGGATAGCCAACTTCCGGCGCAGAGGACATTCCGCCAGTCGCGGGCCGAACTAGTCGCCGTGAGCGGCAGAGCGACCCCAGAGCGCGGCAACGCCCATGAGAGAAGGTGCCATCCTTCACTTCGCCACTAGGTGAGCCTGGCGCAAAACGATCAGATAGCGACGCGCTGAACCAACGCCCTAGCCAAAGCTTCCGATGAATTACCGAGGACGTGCCACACCGGGAAGGGGGTGAAGCGTCTGCTACACGGTCACCTCGCCTCGCCAGGCACCGTCGGCCGCTCCGCGTTCTTCGATGAATGATTTGAAGTGCTCTAGCTCGTCCCGCACGGCGTGTGACGCGACCCCGGTCGCGGAGCCCAGCTTCTCGAGAAGACCGTCAGGTTCCCAATCCAACTGGACGGTGACTCGGCACTCGGTGTCGGACAGCTTGTGGAAGGTGACGACACCTGCGTGGTCTACGTCGCCGCCCGTGCTCGTCCAGGCTACCCGTTCGTCGGGATGCTGCTCTGTGATGGTGGCATCGAATTCGCGAATCTGTCCGGCGACGTTCACGCGCCAGTGAGTCTGAGTGTCCGAAGACTGCGTGATCGATTCGACGTGCTGGAGAAACTTTGGGAATTCTTCGAATTGGGTCCATTGGTTGTAGGCGGTGGTCACGGGAACGTTGACGTCGATGGTTTCGATGATTTGAGTCATAACTTCACGGTACGTCTGCCGCCGCGGACCGCTCCGAGGTCACACCTGACATTCAGAGAAGTGGGTGACGACCGCTCAGTTAGGCGATCGCGCTTCATACCTCAACCGTCGACCCGCTTGGCAGGCGGAGCAGGTCTTCTCGTAGGTAGCGCGCGTAGCCGCCGGCCGTGCGCCCGACGGGGCGACCGGAAGTGGTCACTTCGCCACGGGATGTGGCCACGACAGGGTAGTGGCGACGCAGGCGGTCGACAAGGTCGGCGTCCTCGTGTTCGGGCATCGCAGTGAACCCCCCGCTTCGTATGTACGCAGTCGAACGGATCCCCAAGTTGGCGCCGTGTACGTGTCCGATCGCTTGGCCCCGATCGTGCGATCTGGTCCACGCTTCCTGCTGCGCTTCGGTGAGTTCGTGGAAGTTTGGTCTGACAGTGCCCACGACCGCATCCGCGCCGAGGTTCGCCAGTTCGAGTTGAACCCTTAGCCAGTCGAACGGGACCAGAGAATCCGCATCTGTATTGGCGATCCATTGACATCCGTGCATGATCGCGAACGCCGCGCCGTGGCGCCGCGCACCCCCCACATTGGAGCCCTCGGTCTCCAACACGGTGGCCTCAGGGTAACGCGACGCGCGAGCAGCCGTGTCATCGACGCATCCGTCGGCGACCACGATGATCTGAACAATGACCCCAGGCATCTCGGCCGCTGCTAAGCGGACAGCGTCCAAACAGGCATCGATACGTTCTGCTTCGTCGCGAGCAGGGATGACAACTCCGACACGTCGAATCATGAGAGGCACCTTCGCGCTAACTGGAGACGGTGTCTCGCGTTTCAACACTTTTCGCCTCTGACGATCGGAACGACTGAGCGGGGAGAACCTTTTTGAAGGCGAATCCTTCTTCCTTCAACCAGGGCAGCACTCGATCCGATTCGAGCCGGGGGCGCTCAGCGAGGTGTCGGCTCCCGTCGACGCGAACGGCGACGAGAGCTGTCCGGGCGCCTGTCCGACCACACCAAAGTTCCCGATATGCAACATCCTGTCCTTCCCGCATTTCAACGTTCCTTCCCCAGCAGAGCGATCGCCGCTTTCTGAACAGTCATTGATTGAGCCACTTCTACCGCGACGTCGTAGCGCTCCCCGGCGAGGGAGACAAAGACCGGACCGGCGGTTTCGATATACCCGATGGTCCGGGATCCGACCCGAACTTCGACCACCCTCCCGTCGACCTGCAAGAGGACGGCGGTCGCTGGCTGCGCTAGGACGTCCGTCTCGACGCTCGGCTCCACTGGAGCCCGACGGTAATATCGCTGGCCGACCTGCCGTGTCGATCGACCCGCGCGAATGCGGAGGTCGCGAAGCAACGGAGTTAATGTCGTCATGTCAGAGCCCTCGTCAAGAGATCCACTATCACGACGATAAGTCGCCAGCACTGCACATGATCAGGGGATTGATTCCGTCTTGAAGATGCGCTAGTCATGGGAGCGACCAATACGCGGATAGGCGCCGCGGACGCCTGGAGAATTTCCAGTCTCGCTCTCGAGTCTCCGTCTCGCCGAGACGGACGCTCTCGATCGCAACGAGGCGCTCTAGTCCGCGGCGGAGCCGCAGCTGAGCAACGAATGGCGACCAACGCACACCCGCTCCCGCTGATCGCGTTCCTGCGTCGGGTCTGGCGCGGCACCTACACGGTGGCGGCCAATGCGCGTCCTTCCCCTCGAGCACAACGATTCCGCGGAGGAATGGTCAGCCGTTTGGAACGCTTTCCCAACGGGCGTTGGGATCGATCGCAATCCGGTACCCGACTTGTCGCCCTAAGGAGCCACCGTCGAAGTCAACGATTAATGGTTGACAAGTGAGGGGAGTGGGCGGGCAGCCAGTCGCCGAGACGAATGCTATTGGCTGAGCGCCCCCAACGTTGCACCGTAGGCGGCATGAGCTTCAAGGAGAGCAACTCGTCGTTCGGCGGAGTCTCGATGGGCTGGCGGTAACAGACCGAGTGCGGGGACGATGAACTCGTATCCGATGGCATAGACCACGAATCCGAAAAGCAATCCCGAGGCCATCCCGGGTTTCCGCCGCACTACGGCTCGATATAGCATGCCGCTAGAAGCGCCAATGCCAACATGGATGACGGTGGCCGCAATCCTCCGTTCTCGCGCGGGAAGGCCTGGAAATAGAAGGTCAGCGATTCGCTGCGGCGGGGGTGTGCCGATCCGCTTGGTGCTCGGCTCGGCGAGCATATGGGCACTCATCACAGCCGTGGCGACAACTCCGGCAAAGAGACCACGTGCGACGCGGAACCCGATACTTGACGCGATGTTCGACATAGTAGGCACGCTAGGACACGGGTGCGGCCATCGAAACGATTTCTCAGGCGCCGCCCACCTGCCAGTCGATGCGCGGGACAAAAAGATTCGGTTCAACGCGATCAGCGGCATACCGGCGTCCGCACAACGACGTCATTCGTCGTGTGTTTCGAACCCCACTCCACCTCTACTGGTTAAGCATGGTGCGGAGCGTTGAAGCGTTTCGTACTGCGTTGCCTCCTCCATCGTTGTTGAAGTAGACATTGACGTCTTTGCCGGCCCGTTCCCACTCGCGGATACGGTCGGCCCACCAGCCGAGGTCGCCATTGGAATATGACCCCGCGTACAACTGCTGATGGTCTGGGCCGTGCATTCGTACGTAGACCGTCGCCGCGGTCGCCCGAAGATGACAGGCGATGTTCGCGCCGCTGACGACGCAATATGCGGCCCCGTGGAGCTCGAGAATCCGATAGACAGCCTCATCATCCCAACTGGGGTGCCTCAGCTCGACCGCGACCTGGATCCAGGGGGGCAGCTCAGTCAGGAAGTACGCCAGCCGCGCATCATCTCGCTCCATGGTCGGAGGGAGTTGGACGAGGAGGGTCCCCCTCCGGTCGCCGAGCTCGTGCCAGCCTGCCGCGATTCTGTTGATCCACTGTTCCGGAGCGAATAGCTTCTTGGCGTGGGTAAGGCCGCGGGGAGCTTTGACGGACATGGAGAAGCCCTCCGGCAGTCGCCGGTTCCAGCTCGCGAACGTCGACGGTGCGGGCCAGCGGTAGAAGCTGGCATTGAGCTCGACTGTCCGAGATGCTTCCGCGTATCGCGCCAACCTGTCACCGGGCCGTGTGCCCAAGGGATATAAGACGTCGGTCCAGTGTTCATAGCTCCATCCCGATGTCCCGACGGAAACGGTCATCGGGGCGCAGGGTTACCAGCGACACTCACCGCGGTTCGTCCAAACCCACACGTGTCGACCGCCCCCGGGCCCGCGGCCCAATCGACAACTCACTAGCTTTCGGCGCCACGTGCTGCAGAATTTGACTCCATGCGGCGAAGATCAAAGGCGATCCGCCGCGTACTCGGAGACCGCGATTGTGCCTGAGCTGGCGGTGGTACCAGGACGCCGTCCCTCTTTCGGCTTCTGAGTCGCCAAATACCAAAAGAGTTTGCGCTTCAACATGACGTAAATCCAACATGTTGATACCGTTCTCGATCGCATTCCGGCCGGCCGCCAACCCGGCCTCACCATCTGGGTCGGCCCGGGTTGGTTGGCCTGTCGTGGGATCGGTCATGCGCACAGGGAAGTGAAGTCCTCGGAGAACGTGCGGCGCGCTCAGGCAATGCAGAGCCGTGAATTAGTGCTCTGAGCGCCTCGCTCACTCGTGCATTTGCAGGTCGATCTGGATCGTCAACGCGAGTTCCAGAGAGCCGCGAACGTCCGCCTGGGTATCGCCTGAATGTTCATCTCGATGATGGAAATCGGGTGTCGTATGTTTGTCGACCGCGCCGGACGGGTTGGATCCCCAACCGCGACGCGCGGAGGGACGAGAAAATCGAATGAACATCCTGTTGATCATCGTTGGCATAGTCGCCGTCGTGTTTTTGCTGACCGGCGGACTCGTTCACGCCCTGAGCTTCCTCCTCTGGGTCGGCGTGGTACTGGCTGTCATTGCCGTGATCGTCTGGCTAGCGCGAGTCATCTCCGGTCGCCGGTCGGTGTGACGGAGATGACCGGTGCGAATGACAAAACTCAAGGCATGCCCGACGACGCAGATACCGCGTCGGGCGGCGAACCCGAGAAGCCGGGCTCGACGGACCCACAGCACCAGTAAGAAGACCAAACTGCGTTGGCTGAGTAGCACGCTCCGGATGCCGTCCAGTTTAAGGTCGCCGGCGCCTTCGAGCCGACTCCCCCTCCGCATCGACACGGAGTCTTGAGCCTCTCGGAAAGAGCAGTTCTGTGTTCCTCTGTCTAGACCGAGCATTGTCCGTCAACGGCTGTGGCGTCGGGAC
>JALYHS010000382.1 GCA_030776385.1 Actinomycetota bacterium | reverse complement strand
GCACGATTGTCGTGAACCTCCCGGGCTCCCCTGGCGGCGTGCGCGACGGGTTGGGCGTGCTCGACGAGCTGCTCCCGCACCTGATCGACCAGCTCGCGGGCGGCGGCCACGAGCATGGCTGAGCCCCGCGTCTTCGCCCTCGTCACGGATACCGTGCTCGACCGGGCGATCATTGAAGCCTTCGTCACGACCGGCTCCGATGGCGCCGTCGTCACCTTCGAGGGTGTCATCCGCGATCACGACCACGGTTCGGGTGTCTCGGCTCTCGACTACGAAGCCCACCCGGATGCCGAGTCATTCCTCCGCGCAGTCTGCGACGAAATCGCGCTCACCTCGGGCCTGCGCGTCGCTGCCGCCCACCGGATCGGCCACCTCGTCGTCGGGGACGTCGCCCTCATCGCCGCCGTGGCCTCCCCCCACCGGGCAGACGCCTTCGCCGCCTGCGCCGACCTCGTCGACCTGATCAAGGAGCGCACCCCGATCTGGAAGCGCCAGCATCTCGACGACGGTCCGTCCGAGTGGGTCGGACTGGCCTGACGCTTCTTGCCGCGCAAGCCTGAACTTGAATGGGGGATGCACGAGGGCACCCTCGACGGGACCGGGCAGCGCCTCAGCCGCCGGCGAAAGGCGGAAGCACGTCGACGCGCGCTCCGAGCGGGCGCGCCGGATCACGCGACACGACCCCGTCGACCAGGAACGAGCCTGTCGACAGCACCCGCTCCATCGGCGTCCCGTAGCGAGCCACCAGCGCTGCACGCAGCTCGCCGACGGTCGCGACGGGCGCATCCCAGACCTCGTCGGCACGGCCGGCCGCCTCGGCAGCGGCGGCGAAATACCGCAGAGCGACGCTCATGAGGTCACCCTGCTCATCCGCCGATCCCGCCCATCGACCGCACAGGACGCACGAAGTCCGCCGCGTCGATCCCGTGCCCGGCCTGCTTGCCCCACATCGCCGCACGCCAGCGATCGGCGATCTCGGCATCCGAGGCTCCCCCGCGCAGCAGTCCGCGCAGATCGGTCTCGTCGTCGCCGAACAGGCACGAGCGCACGGTGCCCTCCGCCGTGATCCGCGTGCGATCGCAGGCCTCACAGAACGATCGCGTGACCGAGGCGATGATCCCCACGGTGGCGGGGCCGCCATCCACGAACCAGTCCTCTGCGGGGGCGGATGGGTCGTCGCGTCCGGCCGGGGTGAGCGTGAAGCGCGACCCGAGCACTGCCAGCAGCTCTGCCGCCGGAACCATATTCGAACGCTTCCAGGCCTCATCGGCATCCAGCGGCATCTGCTCGATGAAACGCAGCCGGGCGTCGTGTGCGAGAGCCCAGGCGAGCAGGTCCGGTGCGTCGGAGAGCGTCTCACGCATCAGCACCGCGTTGATCTTGAGCGGCGTAAACCCCGCGGCGTGGGCGGCCTCAATACCGCGCAGCACGGCGGGCAACCGGTCGCGGCGGGTGAGGCGGCTGAAGTGCTCGCGGTCCACGGTGTCGAGCGACACGTTCACCCGCGAGAGCCCGGCCGAACGCAACGCAGACGCACGACGATCCAGTCCGATCCCGTTCGTGGTCATCGCCAACGGGATGCCCGGCGCCGCCTGCGCGCTCAACCGCACGATCTCGACCAGGTCGCCCCGCGTCAGCGGCTCACCCCCGGTGAAGCGCACCTCCTTGACGCCGAGCGAATGCCAGCCGATCCCGACCAGGCGAGCGATTTCGGGGGCCGTCAGCAGATCGTCCCGTGGGATCGCAGGAAGGCCCTCCGCGGGCATGCAGTACGTGCACCGCAACGAACACTTCTCGGTGATCGACACGCGCAGATCCCGCGCGACGCGACCGAAACGATCAACGAGACCCGCGACGTCCGGACGCCCCAGAATCGACGGAGCGGCGCTCGGATCGCGGCGGATCGCCGGCATCCCGAGCGCAAGAGTCATGCCGCCAGCCTATGCGGGCACGGACCTGCCCCGCCGGACGCCGCCTCGCTACGCTGGATGCACTCAGCACTCCCCCGGCGGAAGGGAACGGATGTCATTCATCACGCGAGGATTCTCCGGCCGGTCACGCGAACGCGACCCGCGCCTGCCGCCGGGTCAGACCAAGGTCGAGGACTGGCCCGTCCTCTCCGCCGGACCCACCCCGAAGATCGACCCCGAGGTCTGGTCCTTCACCGTGACCACCGAGACGGGCGCCCAGACGCACTGGAGCTGGGACGAGTTGCGCGCCCTCGGTCTCGAGGACATCGAGACCGACATCCACTGTGTTACGCACTGGTCGAAGCTGGCGATGAGTTGGCGCGGGGTGCCGCTCGACAAGATCCTGGAGGGCATTCCCACCCATGCGGGCTTCGCGATGGCTCACAGCTATGGCGGATACACCACGAACGTCCCGCTGCCCGAACTGCTGAACGGCCAGTCCTGGGTCGCATTCGAGGCGGATGGCGCGCCGCTCGATCCGGAACACGGCGGCCCCGCACGGCTCCTGGTGCCCCACCTCTACTTCTGGAAGAGCGCGAAATGGGTCAACGGTCTGACTCTCATGGACTCCAACGATCCCGGATTCTGGGAGCAGTCCGGCTACAGCCTCCACGGTGACCCGTGGAAGGAGGAGCGCTACTGGTGAGCGAGCCCGCCCCGCTGGTCGAGCAACCCTCGCTGGTCGAGCCACCCTCGCTGGTCGAGCCTGTCGAGACCCCGCCTGTCGAGACCCCG
>JALYHS010000381.1 GCA_030776385.1 Actinomycetota bacterium | reverse complement strand
GCACGGAGTCATCGTCGATCACCGTCGAGACCGTTGTGATCGAGACCCCGGAACGATGGGCGACGTCACGTTCAGTACCCGATCGACGGCACGCTGCGCGGGCGCACGATCACCCAGAGCACGAACTGCGCCACAACCAACACCACCGACATGACGACGGCCATCGGCAGGGCGCTCGTGATTCCGATCACGCCAACGATGGGTGAGATGATCCCGGCCAGGCCCGCGTTGACAGCGCCGAGCAGCGACGCCGCGGTGCCCGCCTCCTGCCCGTGGTGGGCGAGCGCGAGCACCTGGATGCTGGGGAAGCCCAACCCGAAGCTCGCGATCGCGAAGAACAGCGGGACGACGACGGAGATCAGGCCGAACCCGAGCAGCTGGAAGATCCCGATCAGGATCACCGAGATCAGCATGATCGTGATGGCGGCGGCGAGCACCCACTGCGGGGCGATCCGCCGCATCGCGCGCGACGAGGTCTGCGAGGCGATCGCCAGCCCGATCGAGTTCACGCCGAAGAGCAGCCCGAACTGCTGGGCGTTGAACCCATAGATCGTCTGAAACAGGAACGACGACGACGAGAGGTAGACGAACAGCGCCGAGAACACCATGCCGCCGATCAGCGCCAACCCGACGAACACGCGGTCCGTGTACAGCGCGCGGTACCGCGCCCGCATGGTGTTGTGACCCGTGACCCCTCGACGTTCCGGCGGGAGTGTCTCGGTGATGAGGAGAGCCGCGATGGCGAGCACCAGCGCTCCATAGGCGGCAAGGGCGACGAAGATGCCGCGCCAGTCGACGACCAGGAGCAATTGCGAGCCGATCACGGGGGCCAGAATCGGGGCCAGGCCGGTGACGAGGGCGAGGCGCGACAGCATCCGGATCAGCGGCTGACCACCGAACAGGTCGCGCACGACCGCGAGCGCGACGACGCCGCCGCCCGCCGCGCCGATCCCCTGCACGATGCGGAACAGGGTGAGCACCTCGACGTTGGGGGCGATCGCGACGCCGAGGCTGGCGGCGATGTGCACGGCGGTCGCGATCAGCAGCGGGGTGCGTCGACCGATCCTGTCGCTCCACGGTCCGACCACGAGCTGACCGACCGCGAAGCCGATCGAGGTGGCAGTGAGGGTGAGCTGCACCGCGGCATCCGGCGCCGAGAGTTCGCGGGCAACGCTGGGGAATGCGGGCAGGTAGAGGTCGATCGTGAACGGCCCGAGCGCGACCAGGAGGCCGAGCGCGACGATGTAGACCACGCGCTGTCCACGCGACAGGGCGTCGCCGGGATGGGCAATAGTGGTCACGGCGGAGCGGCCTGTTCGTGTCGTGGAGTGGCGCCTGAAGCGGCGAGGGGTGCAACGCGACGGGATGCGAGATATTCCGTCGTGAAATCAATTTAGCGGCAGTCAGAGCGGCAGTGAAACGTGTCAGTCGCGCGGCGCGGACCGCGTGTAATATCTGACGACCATGGCTTTGACAGACCTCCCCCTTGCGGAATTGCGCGAGTATCGCGCCCAGCTGACCGAACCGGACGACTTCGACGAGTTCTGGCGCAACACCCTCGCCGAAGCCCGCACGATCGGAGGAACCGTCTCGCTACGACCCGTTGAGACGGCGATCACCGAGTTGCTCGTCGAGGACCTGAGCTTCCCCGGCTTCGGCGGCGAAACCGTGCACGGCTGGGTGACCCGGCCCGCGCACGCGACCGGACCGCTGCCGGCCGTCGTCGAGTACCTCGGCTACAACGGGGGCCGCGGCATCCCCGGCGAACGCCTGCAGTGGGCCGCCGCCGGCTACGTGCACGTGCTGATGGACACCCGCGGGCAGGGCAGCGGCTGGGGCACCGGGGGCGACACCCCCGACCCGCACGGCTCCGGGCCCGCGTTCGCCGGGTTCATGACCCGGGGCATCACGGACCGGCTCGAGTACTACTACCGACGCGTATTCACGGATGCCGTGCGCCTTCTGGACGCAGTCCGGCACTTTCCCTTCGTGGACGCCGAGCGCATCGCCGTCACCGGAGGCAGCCAGGGCGGCGGCATCGCGCTCGCCGCGGGCGGACTCGTCCCTGGGCTTCGCGCAGTGATGCCGGATGTGCCGTTCCTCTGCGATTTCCGCCACTCGGTCGACGTCGCCATGGGTGCGCCGTTCACCGAGATCGCGGGCTATCTCGCCGTGCACCGCGACCAGGTGGACACGGTCTTCCACACGCTGTCCTACTTCGACGGCGCCTCATTCGCCCGCCGGGTCGACGCCCCGACGATCATCTCGGTCGCGCTGATGGACGAGGTGGTCCCGCCATCCGGCTCCGTCGCCGCCTTCAACGAACTCCGCATCGAAGATCGCGAACTGGTGATCTACGAGTTCAACGGCCACGAGGGGGGCGCCCTGCTGCAGTGGGCGCGGCAGGCGTCCTGGCTGGCGGCGCGCTGAGAGTCGTGCGGCCGTTAGACGGCGACTGGGCCGGCAGGGCCGGCGGGGTCCGCGAGCAGGGCCGAGAAGGCGAGCTCGGCGGCACCGATCATCAGGCGGTCCTCCCCCAGTGCGGCCGGGCGGATGCGCGTTCCCTCCCAGGAGGCGGGGACGGCCTGCGCGGCGACATCCCTCGCGAGTCCCTCGGGATCCGAGGCGTGTACGGCCGCGAGGAAGCCGCCGAGCACGACGAGTTCCGGATTGAGCACGTTGATCGCGTTGCTCAGTGCGACCGCGAGCACCCGCCGCTGACGGGCGAGTTCTTCACGCACAGTCGGCGAGGATGAGCCGAGCAGTGCGAGCTCGAGCGCGGCTTCGTCGCCGCCCGACATGCCGAGGGCGGCGAGCAGGCGAGTGCGACTGACCTCGTCCTCCAGGGTGCCATGTGCGGTGCGGCGATCGGAGACGTCGGAGAATCCGGGACGGTTCTGACCGAACTCCCCCGCGAATCCGCTGTGTCCGCCGAGCGCTGTCCCGCCGGAGATCACGCCGCCGCCGATGCCGCTCGCGCCGCCGTTGAGATAGATGAGGTCGTCGATGCCCTGGCCGACGCCGTACAGGTGCTCGGCCCATCCGCCCAGGCTCGCGTCGTTACCTGCGCGGACCGGATGTCCTGTCGCCGCCTCGACGAGCGGCACGATGGCGGAGTCGGTCCAGGCGAGGTGCGGGGCCCAGCGAACGGTGTCGTCGGCCGAGCGGACGAGGCCGGGGACGGCGAGTCCGATGCCGACCACTCGTCGTTCGGTCAGATCGCCCTCGAGTTCGGCAAGGACCTCGGCGATGATCGTCGCGGTCTCCTGCGGAGTCACCGAATGATCGACCTCACGCCGAACGCGGCGGTCCACCCGCGCGCCCAACCCGACGATGCCGACGGTGATCGCGTCGACCTC
>JALYHS010000380.1 GCA_030776385.1 Actinomycetota bacterium | reverse complement strand
CGTAAGTGGCGTCGGGGATCTCCCAAACGGGGGCCCCGCTGGCCGCGACGCCGGCATTCAGGCATACCGCAGCTAGCCTGCCTCGCTGGCAGGCCACCTCACCAAGGTGTGCGATCGACGCAGCGTCACGAAGGTCCATCCACACACAGTCCACCGTGGTACCAAACGAGGTGAGCTCGGCCCGTGCCCGCTGCATCGCCGCCTCATCGATGTCACCGATCACGACGTGCGCACCCCGCGCTGCATAGCTGCGGGCGAAAGCGAGGCCTATTCCGCTCGCGCCACCGGTCACGACGGCAACTCCGGCCGGGGTCGTCGGCGGTGTCATGTGCAACCTCCGTTCACGATTGACCCCTCGTTCGATCCGACATCCTTGGTACCGCTCGCCATCGCCGCCCCGGTCCCCGTCCCCGTGCCACCGAAGTCTTGTGAGCCGGTGTCCTCGAATGCGGTCAATTCGGCTGACAAACTTATTGCGAACGCTATATTACAAGGACGGCGAGGTGAGAGTCCCCGATGAGGAGATGCGCGATGAAGAGTCAGGCAGCGGTACTGCGCGGGGTGGGCAAGGAGTGGGAGATCCAGGAGGTGGATCTCGATCCCCCCCGAGCCGGCGAGGTGTTGGTGAAGACGGCGGTGGCAGGCATTTGTCACTCCGACGATCACTTCGCAACCGGCGACACCGTGCCTAGTGAGGACATGGTCGCGATGGCGCGGGCGGCCGGTGTGCCGATGCCCAGCACGTTCCCGATGATCGGCGGCCACGAAGGTGCTGGCGTGGTCGTCGAGGTCGGCGAGGGCGTGCGCACCCTTGCAGTAGGAGACCACGTCGCGACGTCGTTCATTCCGGCATGCGGGAGCTGTCGGTGGTGCGTCACGGGGCAGAGCAACATCTGTGACGTCGGCGCCCACCTCAACGACAAGGAGATGACCACAGACGGCACCGTGCGACGCCACCTCGGAGACGAGAGCCTGCTGGCCATGATGCAGGTCGGGACGTTTTCGGAGTACGTCGTCGCCTCGGAACGTTCCATCATCAAGATCGACGACGCAATTCCCTTCCACGCCGGCGCCTTGGTGTCGTGCGGCGCCACCACCGGATGGGGATCGGCCACCGTGAGCGCCGGGACCGAGACGGGAGACACCGTCGTGGTGATCGGTGTCGGGGGCGTCGGCATGAGCGCAGTGCAAGGAGCGCGCGCTGCTGGCGCCAGTCGGATCATCGCGGTCGATCCCGTCGAGTCCAAGCGGTCGGCGTCAGCGTCATTCGGCGCGACGCACGCCAGCCCATCTGCCGGAGAGGCCATTGAACTGGTCCGCGGTCTCACCCAGGGACTGATGGCGGATCGCGTGGTCATCACCGCCGGCGTGGTGCACACCGATCTCATCCCAGTGGCGATGATGCTGACCCGCAAGGGTGGCACGTGCGTGCTCACTGGCGTCGTCCCGCTGGCCGAGTTCTCGGTCCCCATGATGTTGACCGACATGATCTATTCAAACAAACAGCTCAAGGGAGCGCTGTACGGCGAAATGAATCCACGAGTCGACATCCCCAGGCTGCTGTCCATCTACCAGTCCGGCGGACTGAAGCTCGACGAAATGGTGACCCGCCGCTATCGCCTCGACCAGATCAACGAGGCCATCGATGACCTACGTAGCGGCCGAAACATCCGCGGCGTCATCGACTTCGAGCTGAACTGAACGAAAGGAATCGATCATGACGTTATTGGACCCCGACCTCTTCCTACCCGATCCGCGACCACGCGAGGTGAAGTACACCATCATTTCCGTCGACGATCACGTCGTCGAACCCCCCCACCTGTTCGAGACCTACTTGCCCTCGCGACTGCGCGCGAAGGGGCCGCAAATCATCGAGGCCGCCAACGGCGCCCAGGTGTGGGAGTTCGAGGGGGCGATCTACTCCCAGGTCGGGATGAATGCCGTCGCGGGACGGCGCCAGGACACGGTCAAAGTCGAGCCGTTCCGGTTCGACCAGATGCGGCCAGGTTGCTACGACGTCCACGCCCGTGTCGCGGACATGGATCTCGGCGGCATATGGGCGATGCTCAACTTCCCCTCGATGATCACAGGTTTCTGCGGACGGGTGTTCGCCCACGCCAAGGACGTCGAGGTCGGCAAGGCCGCGGTCAAGGCGTGGAACGACTGGCTGTGGACCGAGTGGTTTCAGGCATATCCGGACCGCGTCATTCCCTGCGGCCTGGTCTACCTAAGCGATCCGAAGGAGGCCGCCGAGGAGATACGCCGTAACGCCGCACGCGGATTCACCTCGGTGACCTTGCCGGAACGACCACATGCCATCGGATTGCCCAGTCTGTGGGAACGCGAGCACTGGACCCCGATCATCGAGGCCTGCGTGGAAACCGACACCGTGATCTCGTTGCA
>JALYHS010000379.1 GCA_030776385.1 Actinomycetota bacterium | reverse complement strand
GAGATGCTTCGACACCTGCCGAGCGTCGAGAGCCGACTCCTCGAGTCGGGCCTCGGTCACCGACTGCGTCGAGGTGAGGCAGAAGACGCCGGCTGGTCCGATGACGAGATGCTCGACGTCCGCGCGCACGGCTCCCTCCCCGTCGCCGATCGGCAGCGAGTGCAACACCGTATATCCGGCGCCGAGGGTCGCGAGTCTGCGGCCCGTCTCCAATTCCGCGAGGGCGTCGTCGTAGCAGCTGACGGCATCCGGATGCAGCGGGCTGTATCCCAACACCCGCGCAATCCGCCCTCGTGGTGGCGCTCCGTCCTGCAGCGTCAAGCACCTCTGCATGACGAGCTGACCCGCCGAGCGCGAGCGGAGCGTGGGTGATGCACTGCGGTCGACGTCGCTCTGTGCCATGGTCCCCGTTCCTGAGACGACGGTATCGAGCAGCAGCCCCGAGCTGCAGCCCCCGTCAGGGGCGCAGGCGCGGCGATCAGGCCACCCGGATGCCGCCCGTTTGCGGGCGGGCGGCACGCCGCCTCCGCGCGGCAGCAGGCCAGGTGACCACCAGCGCAAGCAGAACCCCGAACAGCGCTCCGAGGGAGTTGGACATCAGATCCCGCACATCGCTCACCCGCCCGGGCAGGAAGAGCTGCGTGAACTCGATCAGCGAACTCAGGAGCGCGCCCATGACGACCGCCAGCCACCACAGCCGGCGCCCGAGAAGCAGCAGCAGGAAGAGCCCGACCAGAACGAACATCAGCACCGTGGCGGTGAACTCGATGGTCGGACACGTGATCCACGCCGTCGTGCTGTGGCGGCGGAATATCGCGAGCAACCGCCACCGAGAATACCCCGCTTTGCCTCTGAGAACGTCCGTTGCGCCGGATGCATGCGACTTCAGGCGGCCCTGCGACTCGGGGAGGCGCCCGACTCGGGGATGCCCGTGCAGAGAATCAGTCGCGGCATCCGTCAGACTGTTCACATGATCGCGGCACGCCTTCTCGACGTTCTCGTCGTGATCGTGCTCCTCGTCTATCTGAGCGAGGGATGGCGCAACGGGTTCCTGCGCAGCTTGTCCGCGATCGTCGGGCTGGTGGCCGGAGCCGCGGCGGCGTTCTTCTCCATCCCGCTCGTCGGAGCGATCGTGCCCGACCCGTTCTGGCGCACCTTTCTGGTCGTGTCCGTCGCGGTGGCGTTCATCCTGCTCGGGGCGACGCTCGGCGCGACCGTTGGACGAGCGATCCAGGGCCGCGGCGTGCGCGCTCCGCTGCGCCCCCTTGAACGCATCGGCGGAGCGTTCGCGAATCTCGTGGTCGGCGCCCTGATCACCGCACTCATCGCCGGGAGCGTCGCGTCGCTCGGTATCCCGGTGCTCAGCCAGGCGGTCTCGAACTCCTGGGTGCTGCAGGCGATCGAGACCGTCACCCCGGAACCCGTGACGGCGGCGCTCGCGCGACTGCGCTCAGCGGTGCTCGCGCAGGGGCTCCCCGTCATCTCGGGCGGCTACGGCGGCATCACCAAGTCGCCCGGTGTGCCCCAGGTCGCGACCAATACCGCGGCGCTTACGGCTGCCGCAGCGTCGGTGGTGCGAATCAACGGCACCGCGTACGCCTGTGGCCAGAATCAGTCTGGCTCCGGCTTCGTGATCTCGAGAGACCGCATTGTGACCAACGCCCACGTCGTCGCCGGGGTGCAGCAGCCCGTCGTCCAGGCGCCCAACGGGCAGACCCTCGACGGGCGCGTCGTGTACTTCGATCCCGAGAACGACCTCGCGGTGATCTCGGTGTCGGGACTGAGCGCGCCCGCACTGGCGCTCAGCGCCCCCCTCGGGGTCGGCTCCAAGGGGGTCGTCGACGGCTACCCGTACGGGGGCCCGTTCACGACGGGTGGCGCGCAGGTGTTGGCGAAGTCCGACGAGAGCGTCCAGAACATCTACAGCACGAAACGCACCATCCGCGAGCTCTACACGCTTGCCGCCGAGATCGAACCGGGCAACTCGGGCGGTCCGTTGCTGGCAGGCGACGGCAGGATCGCGGGCATCGTCTTCGCCAAGAGCGCGGATGACGCGAACCTCGGCTACGCGATGACCGACACTCTGCTCGACCCGGTCGTGAAGGGTGCGCCCACGATGACCTCGGCGGTCAGCTCCGGAACCTGCGTCAAAGGATAGGCAGGACCGAAGCCCCGCAATGCAGCCCGAGGACCCCGCAACGCAGCCCTGAGGCCCCGTGCCGTGCAGCCCTAGTGATGCTGCAGGAACATCAGGAACGTCGCCGTGAGCGAGCCCGCGAGGACCAGCCCGACCAGCGACGCGACCACGATGCTGAGCACAGCCCAGTTGCGTCGGCCGAGTCGACCGCCGCGAGTCTCCCGGACGCCACGTACCCCGTAGGAGATCGTGACAGCAACCAGGCTGCCAACCACCATGAAGTGCAGCAGCTCGAGCCCGAGGGCGGCGGTGACAAGATTCTTGGTGTCACTCGAGACCATCACGATGCCGAGCGAAACCGCTCCGACGATGATGTTGGCGACGATGACGAGGATGGCCAACTGCAGACTGCGCGTCGCGGCGAGGTCGACGGGCCGACCTTTACGATCGGCGAGGACCGCGTTGGCGGCCCCGCATCCGGAGCAGTACGCATTGCTGAGGGCCACGCGCGCACCGCAGTGCGCGCATGAGAGGCGGGTATCGACAGCGGTCAGGGGGAAGACCGTGACGGCGTGGGGGGCGACCGACATGTCCCCCATCCTAGGGACATTCGGCTGAACGCCGCGGGTGAGTTTCCACTGCTCAACCTGTCACCCGACCCGCGAACCAGCTGACGATTGCTCCCCACTCACTAGGAGGCCGTCTCTCCCCGAACTAGGGTGAGCATGACCATGAGCAACTACCAGAACCGCTTCGATCGACGGGATCTCGTCCTGGCTGTCGTCACCGGTATCATCGGCGCCGCTGCGACGGTC